>JAPLCZ010000309.1:0-13293 GCA_026391915.1 Bacteroidota bacterium
TAGGAATCTGGTTTGAGAAAAATGATTTTGAAGAGGAGCTCAAGCGTTCTGAACAACGCTACTCCATGGCGTTTCATGCAACACACACTGCCACCAGTGTTACTAACTTAAGGCAGGGAAAATTTATAGATATAAATGATAGTTTCCTTGCGCTAACAGGGTATGCTAAAGATGAAATAATTGGTAAAACTGCTGATGAACTTGGCATCCTCTCTTTAATACAAGGCAGGGAAAACCTGCTTGCTGACCTCAGGGCTAATAAATTTCTAAAAAATCTGGTAGCAAGTATCCGCAAAAAAAATAATGAAGTTCTAAAAGTAGAGGCAACTATTAGCCTTGTAGAATTCAATGGGGAGTTTTGTGTTATCTCTAAGATTAATGATATTACAGACCGCAGGGCAACTGAAGATAAACTAAGAACAGAAAGGGAAAAGGCTGCCACTTATTTGCAGATTGCCGGGGTAATAATGATTGTATTAAACACCAAAGGAGAGGTGGAACTTATCAATAAAAAGGGGTGTCAGGTTTTAGGGTACACGGCTGAAGAAATAATTGGAAAAGTTTGGTTTGACCATTTTTTACCTGAGGAAATCCGTGAGCCAACGCGTGAAGGTTTTTTGCGGGTTGTAAAAGTTATTGCAGAGCCGGACTCCTCAAAAATTAGCCATATACTTACTAAGGATGGGCAGGTGCGCACCATTGCATGGAACAACACCATTATTAAAGATGAAGAAGGTAGGATGATTTCTACCCTGAGTTCGGGGGAGGATATTACCGAAAGGATTAAAGCTGAGGAGCAGTTATTTACCAGTGAGAGGCGTTTCCGTTCTTTGATTGAAAACTCCTCTGATGTAATTTTATTGACTGATGAAGACATAAAGGTGAGCTATGTTTCCCCATCTATTGAGCATATTTTGGGATACCCTGTAGAGCAAATTATGAACTCCAACGCCTTTGGTTTTGTGCACCCTGATGACATCTCTGAGGCTATGCAGGTGCATGAAAATCATATTGCAAACCCGGGGGTGATATACCCTCTAAGGATGCGTGTGCAACATAAAGACGGCACTTGGCGATATATGGAGGGCACTGTAAAAAACCTTATTTATGACCCATCAGTGCAGGCTATTGTTACCAACCTTAAGGATGTAACCAAAGTGGTGTTGCAGCAAGAGTCCATACGTACTAATGAGGCAAACCTAAATGCCTTAGTAGAAAACGTTAATGCAGCTATTTGGTCTATTGACCTCAATAAACAAATCCAAATTTCTAACTCCCAAACCTCAGAATTATTCAGCAATATATATGATATAAATATTGGCAGGGGAGATTTTATTTTTGATACCATCCCCGGCGATGGAAAAATTATCACCTACCAAGAGTACGAAAAAATTATAGGTGCTGAATCTGTTATTTATGAAAAGGAATTCCTCATCAATAATGAAAAAGCTTTTTACGAAATTTCAGGATACCCCATTGCAGATGAGCAGGGAATTATTACCGGCGCCTCCTACATTGCTAGGGATATTACTGTCCGCAAAAAGGCAGAGGAAACAGTGCGCACCAATGAGGCAAACCTCCGCACCCTAATTGATAATACCAAAGATTCCATTTCTTCTATTAATGCTGCTATGAAGCTGGTAACAGTGAATACCGTACAGCGGGAGTTGTTTTATTCTCATAATAAAGTATGGCTTAAAAAGGGTGATGATTTCTTCAATCTTATTAAAGATGAGAAACGCCGCAACCAAGAAATCTCCCGCTTCAAAAGGGTGATGCGGGGCGAAACCCTCAACTTTGAGAGAGCCTACAACATCCGTGGAGACCAACATTATTATGATGTAACCGTGAACCCAATTATACAAGATGATGGGGTGATAACCGGTGCCGCCTACTTTGCCAGAGATATTACTGAGAGAAAAAAGAGTGAGGAAATCATCCGCCAAAACGAGGCTAACCTAAAAGCCCTGATTGAAAACACCAACGATTTTATTTACTCTTTTGATAAAGAAGGGCGCATTGCCGCCATCAACTCCTATTATAAAAAAGTACTTTACTACCGCTTTGGAGAGGAGATTACCACAGGCATGAATCTTTTTGATTACTTCCCTGAGGACGAAAGAAAAGATTTAATTAATGCTTTTGATAAAGGCCTAAGCGGAGAACGCTTTGTGATGGACCACCACTACACTATTGATGGCGAAGAAACCTATTATGAAACTTCAGTAAACCCCATAGTAACGGGTGATACTTTGATAGAAGGTGTCTCTTTTTTTACCCGCAATATCACTGACCGCAAAAAGGATGAAGAGAACATCCGCAAGAGTGAGGAGAAATACAGAAGACTTATTGAAAATATGCGTGAGGGTGTAATGTACGTGGATAATGAAGAGCAAATTCTATTTGCCAATAACCGCCTTTGCGAGATGACGGGCTACCAAGAAGAGGAACTTGTTGGGCAAAATGCCTATCAAACCCTGCTAGATGCCAGCGACCACAAAGAGCTGCTTAAAAAAATAAAAACCATACAAGATGGCAGCGCAGAGCAGTACGAAATGCGCATTAAGAAAAAGACAGGTGAATACCTTTGGGTAATGATAAACAACGTACCCATACACGATGAAAAAGATAAAATTGTAGGCTCTATGGGTACTATTACAGATATCTCTGAACTCAAAAAAACAGAGGTACGCCTAATGGATACCAACCGCGAACTCAACACCTTTGTTTATAAAGCATCGCATGATTTAAAAGGTCCCCTTGCCTCCATACTTGGGTTGGTTTCCTTAGCGCTAGATGATATAACTGATGAAGGAACCCTGCAATACCTCACCATGATTGATGCCTCAAGCAAAAGGCTTGAGGAGATTTTGAAAGACCTACTGGAAGCAATACGTATTAAAGAAGAAAACCTGCGCACAGGCCTTGTTTATTTTAGTGATGTAATAAAAGAAGCCAAAGAAAGCATGGCAGAGGTGCAAGGCTATGAGAGGGTGAAGTTTAACACCTTTATCTCCCTGCGTAATCGGTTTTACTCCGATGCCAAAATGATTTCCTCCATCTTTATGAGCATTATTGATAACGCCATTAAATACCAAGATTGGGAAAAAGAAAACCCACATATCAACATACGCATTACCGATGCTGATGGCGGTGTAAAAATTATGTTTGAGGATAACGGCACCGGCATACACACTGATTTCCAAGACAAAATTTTTGATATGTTCTTCCGTGGCAATCAGGACTCCAAAGGCAGCGGCTTAGGCTTATACATCACCAAAAAAGCAGTAGAGAAATTAGGCGGTGAAATCATCCTGCAAACCGAGGCAGAAAAATTTACAAGGTTCACCATTTCCCTGCCGTCAATTAAGGAAGATTAAGAATAAGATGGGTAATTCCTATTCCCCACTAATCCACTTTGTTTCGTAAACTTGCAGTTAAATGTTAGGACCAGAATCGTTATACTATTATTATAGCACCATAGCCGCAGTATTGGCGGGGGGCATCAGCATACTGGGTGCTTTTGTTTTGTTTATGTTGCAAAACATCAATGGTAAAATCCAACAAAAAGGCCATGCCTTTTCGGGCTTATTTAAGCATGATTTTGAGAGGGAGCTCAAGCGCGCTTTAGATGCCGATGACTATGATGGCTATGACCGCATGGTGGACCAGTTCCATGGTATGAAGGGCTCTTACAAACCTAACCTAAAGAGTGAGGATATGGAGCTGCAAATCCTAAATATGCAATCTCTCTTTCACCTCAAAAAACAAAAGGGGCTTATTATAAAAGACCTTAAAACCTCGGTGCCTTTGTGCGGGAGTCTGTTGGTGTTTTCGGTAATAATGATACCCGTATCTGACCTCCTAAAAAACTATGAAGTAATTTCACTGATAGGGGTAATACTCTCAGTATGGTGGCTCATCACCTGCATTTTATTACTGGGTAAAGTGATTAGGGAAGCCATCAAATAAAAAAAAACAAAAATGAAAACTGTAATCCATAAATCAGAAAGCAGAGGCAGTGCAGACCACGGCTGGCTAAAAGCAAAACATTCCTTCAGCTTTGCGGGATATTATGACCCTGCGCGTGTGCATTTTGGTATGCTGCGGGTATTGAATGATGATATTATAGCAGGAGGGATGGGCTTTGGTATGCACCCGCATGACAATATGGAAATTGTTACTATACCACTCAGGGGCAGCCTTGCACATAAGGATAATATGGGTAATGCATCTACTATAGTGGCAGGTGAAGTACAGGTGATGAGTGCCGGCACTGGGGTTATGCATTCGGAGGTAAATTCAGCAAAGGAAGAAGTGAATCTTTTGCAAATTTGGGTGATGCCTAAGTTCAAAGATATTGAGCCTCGGTATGACCAAAGGACTTTCTCTATAGATGATAGGAATAATAAATTCTATACTGTAGTTAGTGGTGATAAAGAAGACAAAGATGCCCTTTGGATGAACCAAGATGGCAGGTTTTCTTTGGCAAATATGGATGAGAGTACACAACTTAATTACCACACAAAATGGGAAGGCAACGGCATGTACTTTTTTGTGATAGAGGGTGAAGTAACTATTGCAGATACTGTTTTGGGCAGGAGGGATGCCATTGGTATTTCAGAGGCAAATGAAATTACAATTACTGCCAATACCAAAGCAGAAATTCTTTGTATAGAAGTGCCTATGAATTAGTGTAACCATCCCACCAAAAACCTAAATTTGCCCCACCCATGAAAATAAAATACACCCTCACCCGTGCTGATAGATTCAATATCTACCTTCATCAAACTTATAGCTCAGGGTTGATGGTGCCACTAACAAGTTTTGTTATTGGGCCAGGGTTATTGATTTATGGAATTTATATTCAGGATACCTTATTATTTGATGAATGGAAAGACCGTTACCTTGGGATAATTTTAATTATTAGTGGTCTGTATCTCACCTTAGGGCCACTGATAAATTATCGCCGCAGGTACAACCAATTTAAACCCATGGATGTAATTCTTGAGGTAGGAACTGATATGCTTCACATAACAGATGGCACGCTTGCCAACATCATGAGGCTGGATAAAATGAGTGAGCTCACTGAAACAAAAAAGTATGTAATTATTAAACTAAGGCGCAGCAAAACTTATGTTCCAATTGATAAATTAACTCCAGAGGAGTTGAAGGAATTTTTAAAATACCTCCATGAAATTATGGATGCTAACAAAGCCCGCCGCAGATAATTCAATAATTTTATTCAGCAGCAGATGCGCCGGATTATTTTCCTTTTTTTAGCAATTTTGTTTTTCTATTCTGCAAGAGTTTCGGCTCAAAACTTAGCACACGCCAAAGAGTTAATGGATACCCTTTGTTCCCCCTACCTTGGTGGCAGAGGTTATGTAAATAGTGGTGCAAAAAGAGCCTCTCAACTCATCATGAATTATTTTAAAGCCCGCAAAATGGAGAAGCTGCCACATACCTTTAACTATTATCAATTCTATAGCTTCCCTGTGAATGCCTTCCCCGGCAAATTGTCCTTTTCAGTTGACGGAAACCTTCAAAAACCCGGGATTGATTTTTTGGTAGATGCCTCCTCAAGTTCATTATCAGAATCAGAGTTTCCACTAATTTATATTGATAGCAATGCCCTCAACACATTGCCCCAAATGCCAAAGGGTAGCTATGCTGTTTTCTTAGATACCAAAGGGTTGTCAGATTCTTTAAGAGATGCTTTAGAAGAAAGCCCAATTGTAAATTCATCAGCATTAATTATTGTCCCAAAAGATAGATTGGTGTGGCGGATTTGTAAGCAGGTAAGTAAAATCCCAAGGCTGGAAGTGCTGCGAAAAAACTTCCTCCTCTCAGCAAAAAAAGTAAAGGCGGAGATTGAAAATAAGTATTATAAAAGCTTTGCAAGCCGCAATGTGATGGCAGTAATTCCCGGCACAAAACAGCCGGATAGTTTCATAATTCTCTCAGCCCATTATGACCATTTAGGCAGGATGGGGCAGGCAACTTATTTCCCCGGCGCCAATGACAATGCAAGCGGTGTTGCCATGCTTTTAGATTTGGCAGATTTCTATTCTCACCCCGAAAACACCCCTGCTTACTCCATTATTTTTATTGCTTTTTCAGGAGAAGAAGCAGGGCTGATGGGTTCCAAATACTTTACGGAACACCCTGTAGTTCCACTCAATAAAATTGCACTACTCATCAATATGGATTTGATGGCAAACGGGCAGGATGGGATGACGGTAGTTAATGGCAGCATCTATAAAAAAGATTACGAAAAACTTGTTACCCTCAATTTTGAAAAGAAGTATTTGCGTAAAATAAATCCGCGTGGCAAAGCACCAAACTCTGACCATTATTGGTTTTCTGAGAAGGGTGTAAAATCTTTTTTCTTTTACTTATTAGGAGATTACCCCCACTACCACGAAATCAATGACACCCCTGATAAACCTACCTTTGCTGCCTATAATTCCACCTTTAAATTAATCAGGGATTACATAAAATTAACCACCAACCACCGTTGAAATTCTCTTACATAATTCCTGTTTTCAACCGACCTGATGAGGTAAAGGAACTCCTAGAAAGCCTTTGCCTACAAACAGAAAAAAACTTTGAGGTGATTATTGTAGAAGATGGAAGTACCCGAAAGTGCGATGAGGTATGCGAAGAATTTACAGACCAACTCTCCATCAATTATTTTTATAAAGAGAATGAAGGCCCCGGCCTTACCCGCAACCTTGGCGCACTAAAAGCCACCACAGATTATTTTGTTTTCTTTGATTCTGATTGCATCATCCCTGAGGATTACACTGCCATCATTACAAAATATTTAGAAGAAAATCCTTTAGATTGTTTTGGTGGACCCGATGCCGCACATCCCAATTTTACTATCATACAAAAAGCTATATCCTATTCCATGACAAGCTTCCTGACCACAGGTGGCATACGTGGAGGCACTCAGAAAATGGATAAATTTCACCCACGCAGTTTTAATATGGGATTCAGCAGAAAAGTTTTTGAAACAACGGGTGGCTACTCCACCATGCGCTTTGGCGAAGACCTTGACCTAAGCCTCAGAATTCTTGAAGCAGGATTTACGACAGGGCTTATCCAAGCAGCTTTTGTTTACCATAAACGCCGCACAGATTTTTGGAAGTTTTTTAAGCAAGTACATAATAGCGGCATTGCCAGAATCAACTTAGCTTACCGCCACCCGGGCTCATTAAAAGCCGTTCATTTCCTCCCTGCAGCCTTTGTGGTTTTTACTGTATTTTCACTTCTCATTTTCCTCTTTTGGCAAATCCCTTTTTGCGTATTGATGCTATACCTTACTGCCATTTTTATTGATGCCTCCATCAAAACAAAGAGTCTTGAAATTGGTTTGCGCTGCGCTGATGCAGCTATAGTGCAGCACTTTGGTTACGGCACTGGTTTCCTCATTGCATTTTGGAAACGCATCATCCTTGGGCAAGGAGAATTTCATGCATATAAAAAGAATTTCTACAAATAAAAAAGGGCAACTTTTCAGTTGCCCTTTTTATCACTCTCAATAATTTAAACTAATTTATTTTGCAAAAGAGACTGCTCTCTTTTCTCTAATCACGGTAATTTTTATTTGTCCTGGATAGGTCATTTCAGTTTGTATACGGCTGCTGATATCAAAGGCTAAAGTATCTGCATCGTTATCAGAAATTTTCTCTGACTCCACAATTACCCTAAGCTCTCTACCTGCTTGTATGCGCCAGAGATAGCATCACAAACTTGTATGATAGGTGATAAGACATCGGTCATTTCTATTTCATCATGGTGGGCACCAATAGCGTTAAGGATGGATGGATGTTCTTTACATCTTTCGGCAATCTTCATCCCCAATAATGCGTGTGGTAATTCAGGGTCTTCATCGGAAACTTTCCCTATATCATGTAGCAGTCCGGCGCGTTTTGCCATCTTCACATTTAAGCCTAATTCAGCTGCCATTAATCCGCAAAGGTTAGATACCTCGCGGCTGTGGTGTAAAAGATTTTGACCATAAGAAGAACGATATCTCATCCTACCTACTAAGCGGATAAGGTCAGGGTGCAAACCATGTATGCCTAAATCAATACAAGTTCTTTCGCCAATCTCCACCATCTCTTCTTCAATCTGTTTACGGGTTTTTTCAACAACCTCTTCAATACGGGCAGGGTGAATTCTGCCATCACTTACTAATTTGTGTAAGGCAAGGCGGGCAATCTCACGGCGCACCGCATCAAAGCCAGAGAGGATGATAGATTCCGGGGTATCATCAACAATAAACTCAATACCTGTGGCGGCTTCCAAAGCGCGGATGTTTCTTCCTTCACGCCCAATGATTCTTCCTTTCATCTCATCACTTTCAATATGAAAAACTGAGATAGAGTTTTCAATGGATTGCTCTGTGGCAAGTCTTTGAACTGTCATCATCACAAGGCGGCGTGCCTCTTTGGTAGCGGTGAGTTTTGCCTCTTCAGTAATATCTTTAATATAAGATTTTGCCATAGAATAGGCTTCCTCTTTCAGGCTTTCTACCATTTGTGCTTTGGCATCTTCGGCAGAGAGTCCTGCAATTTTTTCTAACTTCTCCACTTGTAGGTGATGGATTTTTTCCAACTCTTCTTTCTTCTTATCAAGCAGGTCTGACTTCTGAGTTAATGCGTCAGTTTTTTGAGTAAAAACTTCGGTCTGTTTGGCAAGGGCTTCCTTTTGTTTTTCTAATTCCTGCTGCTTCTTTACTTCTTCTTGCAGTTGCTTGGCTAAGTCCTGCTCAATCTGTTTTGCTTTGGTTTCTAAAAGGATAATTCCTTTATTCCTTTCATTCACCTGCTTTTCATGGTCTGCCTTTAGTTGAAGGAATTTTTCCTTTGCCTCCAGCATTTTGTTTTTCTTAATAATCTCAGCCTTCTCTTCTGCTTCTTCTAGGATTTGTTGTTGCCTCTTCTTGGCGTCCTGCTCTATATTATTAAGGTCGGATAATTTGTTTTTGTTGCCTGAGGCTACCGCAGTACGGGCTACAAAGAAGCCTGCCCCAGTACCTGCAACTGCAATAATAATTGCAATGATGATGTACTCCATATATTTATATTTAAGTTAGTTGCTATGTTGTATTAAGAACACCGCCTATGCTAACAAATACGGAAAAAGAAATGAGATTGCCGAAAGCCTGAATGGGGTTACTATAACCCGCTTAGTATTGTTTGTGAAAAATACTTATAGTTACACAAAACTATATTTGAGAGTTGCTGTGTACCTAAATTTATATTGCCGTGTTTAATTCGGTTGCTTTTCACTTTTTGCTAATTGATTACTGCCTTTGCTATGGGGTGGTAAATCAGTTTATTTATCTTCAGGAATTAATTTCTCATTGCCTTTACCCGTGTATTTGCTAAGTACCAACGGTATTCGGTAATTTTTGTTTTGAAGCCACAATTTACTTTGCTTTTGCTATCTATCCTCATAAATACAATGCAGGCTGATGGCTTCACCGCAAAGTTAAACTAATAAAGGTTAAAGTTCCATGTTTAAAGTTTAATGTTATAAAAACCTGCCTATTCTTTCACCCTAATAAAATTGGAGTTCCTAAAACATAAGTGAGAGGTTAAATAATTAGGGGTTTTAGTTTATGTTGATAGCAACTTGTAGTACTAATTTTACCGCTTCATATTTAATTAAGCAGATGAAAAAAATCTCTCAACTCATTGTTATTTTAGTTCTTTTCCAATTTAGCGCCTTCTCCCAAGGAGATATTAAAAAGGGGTTGCTTGCCTATTGGAGTTTTGATGACCACACCGCCAAAGACGTAAGTGGCAATGGCCATAACGGTATTATACATGGCACGCCTTATAAAATTTATGGCATCAGGGGTAAGGCATTTGGTTTTGATGGCGTTGGTGATTGGATTGAAATACCTAGCCACCCAAACCTCAATATGGGTAAGGGTAAAAACTTCTCTATATCTTATTGGTTAAAGATTGATGAGTATGACAATTTATACCGCGGGTGGGAACGCCCAATTATCAGCAAGCGCAAGGCTGGGGCAGGCGGCAGTACTGATTATATTTTCTTCTCTAACAATAAGAAATTTTATTTTGCCACCTCAACCAAAGCTGAGGATTCTGTAGCTGGTTGGTGGGGCTTGGATGAGCCAACTGACCAAACATGGCACCACATAGTGGGCACGGTTGGCTATGATACTGCTACTAAAATGTACACCAAGAAATACTATCTTGATGACTCCTTAGTAAACACTGTTTCTGGTGCGGTGAAGGGCGATACAGCCAACTCACCCATGTATATTGCCCTCTCTAATTTGGGCGGGGCTGATGTCTATTTCCCGGGAAGGCTTGATGAATTAAGGATGTATAACCGCGAGTTATTGAAGGCTGATGTTGACCTTTTATATCAGGATAAAACAATTGGTATTGATGATGTATTGAAGCAAAACCGCATTACCACTTACCCTAATCCTACCTCTGGGAATTTGTTACTAAACTTTAGCGCGACGGGGGCTAATGCCCATCTGCAAATAAAAGATATCACTGGCAAAACGGTGTACGAAAATAACATCAACCCCACACAAACCACCCAAAATATAGACGCCACTAACCTAACCAATGGCGTTTACATCATCAACATAATATCAAGCAACGGGAGCTGGAATGGAAGATTTATTAAGCTTTAAACAATTTACCAGCACCTTGAAAGAGGCCACCATCAAAGAGCTTTGCCAGATACCCGGCGTGGGGAAATCCATTGCCAATGACCTCTGGAATATTGGCATCTATGGCATTAAAGATTTGGTGGGCAAGGACCCCGCAGTGCTCTATAACCAAAGCAACCTCTTTGCGGGTTGTGTGCAGGATAGATGCCTCCTCTATGTTTTTAAATGTGCCGTTTACTACGCCAACACCCCCGCAGATAAGCGCGATGCAGAGAAGCTGAAATGGTGGAATTGGAATTAAATTCAGTGGTCAGTTTTCAGTAATCAGTTGTCAGAAAAAAGGAAATGAAAGTAAGTTATATTCCCTAATCTGCCTTATGTTTCTTCATCACCACTTCCCATTTTCCATCCATCTCACCAAGGTTGCGCACATGCAGGAAGTTGCACCCATCTGCATCAAAATCCTTATAAAAAGTATTGATAACCTCTTGTGGAAGCACCTTAAATACTTTGCCTACGGCATTACTATTTGGTGTGCCGGCCATATAATACTCTAAGTTAGTAACTCCATTATTCATCAACTCAAAATGGCTTTCTGTAGTTACTCCTTTTTTAATGATGCATTTTGTGCCTTTAGCTGCCACCTTTCCATATTTTCTGCCACTGCTGCGGTGGTGGGCAAAGAGTAATGATTCATCAAAATAAGTATTGCTGCGGGCAGTATTGCTGCCATAATAATTAATCACTTTGGCGGTTGCCTTCCATGCGGCATCTGCCAGCATACGCCTCATAGCCCTAATGGCTGCCAAATCACTATCCGTTTTTACAATTGCCTCACCTTGCTCTTTGCGTGGGTTTGCCCACAAAGTAGGGTAATCTGCAAATGCAGCAACTATGGCAGCCCCCAATTCTGCCTCATATTGTTCTGTAAAATGCTTCATATGCTGCATTAGCGTGGGGGTATTCTTTTTTGTTAGGTGATTAAAAGGATATAATTTATCAGGGAAAAGAGTTACATATTCTGATGTACCGGGGTCAAACACCGCTGCAATTTTGCGGTGCATATTGCGGGCAGTTTTGGCAAAGTCTTTCATTAAATCATTTACCACTACTGTTTTTGATTTTTGCGTACCTACGGAAGAATCTTCTGCATTCCTAGCATTTTGTACGGGTGCAAGCGCATCAATAAGCATAGTGATGGTTTCATCAAACACCCCCGAAGGGTTATTTATGGATAGCCTGTTTTTAAGGGATACACTAAAATTATACAAACGCGGCAGTGTAATATATCTATCCAGATAAGGATTGCTTAGGATGGATTCCATTGATTTCATGAGGCCTGTATTGATGGGTTTATACTATCCCGCAAATATAAGGATGCCTATCCTAAACTGCAAAATAATCATGTTAAAAAAATCATTACATAAATGCAGTTGTATTGATAGTATGATAAAATAAATATAGTATCAATGCAACTATATACATTATATGAAATAAAAAATATAGTACCAATTCAAATAAATATATACTATGATTAAATAAACATATATAGTATGCAACTGCATTTATATTATGATAAAATAAACATAGTATGAATGCACTTATGGAATGGCAGCCTTTAAATAACAGATGCCATTAAGTGGATACTTTTAGGGTGGTGGGATTTACCCCCCCTCAGCAAACTCCTCCAGATAGGCATACCTCTCCGTAAGCTTGCCGTTTTTGGTAATGGTTGCCCTATCCAATAAAGTACTCTTATCACCATTCAACAAAATAGGGATAAAAGTTTCCATGAGTATCTTCCCAAAATCTTTGGAGGCATCACGCGGCAATTCATTGGGTAGGTTGCCCACTGCCATCACATCAATTGTATTTTTTTGGTAGGGAATGCCCATGCGTTTATCATGGATGTTAACGCCATAAATGGGGTCTGCAATACTCGTAGCCTTGAAAGTAATGGGCACGCTGCCATCAATATCGCAAGAGATATCAGCAATTATTTTGGTGTTAAAATCGGGGTTTTCAATATCTGCCACCTCAAAAAGGCGGGGCGCAAGGGGGCTCCAAAACATGCAATTAATCAGCACATCAGTATGGGGTATGTAGGGCATAAAGGAGTTTTCGTACTCCTGTGGGTGGTGGTAAAAGTGGTGCTTATCCACCTTTTTTTTATGGGGCAGGTGGTATAAATCTTTGGAGTGCAACTGCACAAAAACGGGCTTATCAAAGGTCTCATTGAGGTATTCCTCTTTAGTTACGCGGTGTATTTCGGCATGTTCCATCACCTCAATAGCGCCTTGGGCTACCCTGCCGCCGCCGGTTATCACCAACTTCACAGGGGGTATTTGTAGGTTATGGTATTGGTCCAGCATTTCTTGTTTATTAATGCACTGCACCGCTGGTTTTAGGTTATAGATTTTCCTGCGTTTGCCCAACATCAGCAGTGCGTAATGCGCCCCAACAATGCCCGCCCATCTGCCAAAACCAATCAGGCGATGTTCGTTTTCATCCACTAACATTTCGTAATCAATTAGGGTAATATTCTTTTGCATGATGGCTTGCAGCAAGCCGCGGTTGTACTCCTGTTTTTTAACCGTATGGCTAAAGAAGAAATAGGT
>JAPLCZ010000309.1:13305-15108 GCA_026391915.1 Bacteroidota bacterium
TTAATTTATCTATTGGCACTTCCTTAATGCCTAATAAAACATCAGAATCCGCCACGGATTCCACCACGTCAATCCCAAAATCTCTGTAGTCATCATCCGTAAAACAACGGTAGGTGCAGTGCTCAATTTTTATATCCAGTTGCGGGTATAGTTCCTTTAGCTTCATACATTGTTTGGGTGATAACGGGGTGCGGTTATCCGGCGGAATTTTCCCTTCTTTAATGATACCTATTTGCATGGGACAAAGATAAGAGTTATGAAATATGAGTTACTTGAATAACCCAAGAAAATCCGCCACAGATTATTGATGCTATTTTATTTTTGAACAGAATCAATGAGCTTTGGTTCACAGATTATAAAATCATTCATTTAATCTGTGAATCTGTGGCAATAATTTTAAATATAATTTTAGGCAGATTTGAGCTCATCAGTTTGTGCAAACAAAATCTGCTTAAATCCAACTAATTTTTGCGAACATTGCAGTAATAATTCTCACCAAGTACGTGTTTAAACTCAACCTCAGCCGCCGCCGTAAATTCAATATCCTCCTCCTGGGTGTGGCAATTCTCATTAGTGGGTTCTTTATATTTTTCACTAATTATCTGGTAGGTGAGCTCTCTAAAGAAGAAATAGAGAAAGTAAAAAAAGTAGCAGATGCTTATGAGGCACTCAATGACCCCAACACTACGGATGTTACTCCTGCTTTTCAAATTATTCAAAATACCACCATACCCATTATTGTTACTGATAAAAACGAATTGGTATCACAAACCAAAAACCTTGACCCCGTAAAATCCAAGAATCCGGCATACGTAAAAGAACTCATTAAAAAGTGGAAGTATTTCAATAAACCCATTAAGGTAAACGAATACCAATTCATCTATTTTGAGGAGAAACCTGCGGTAACGCTGCTGCGGTTTTACCCTTATTTGCAGTTCTTGCTGCTAGCAGTTTTTCTTGCCATTGCCTATATTGCCATTACAAGTAGTAGGCGGTTTGAGCAAAACAGAGTTTGGGTAGGTATGGCAAAGGAAACGGCACACCAAATTGGTACGCCACTATCCTCACTTATGGCGTGGGTAGATTACTTAAAAGCAGGAGAAGGCTATGCCAGCCCCGAGGTTATTGATGAGTTGGAGAAAGATGTAAACCGCCTTAACATTATAGCAGAGAGGTTTTCTAAGATTGGCAGCACGCCGGAGTTGGTGGAGTATAACCTCTATAACCTCTTAGAGGAATCTATTGATTACCTCCGCGCCAGAATCCCTAAGAAGGTAAATATTACCATTCATGGTGATGGCGATTATAAAAATGTGAATATCAAAATCAACAAAAACCTATTTAGTTGGGTGATAGAAAACCTCACTAAAAATGCCGCCGATGCCATGGAGGGAGATGGCGATATCAGGTTTATAATTCGTCCTCATAAAGATTTTGTTTTAATTGATATAAAAGATAGCGGCAAAGGGATTTTGCGTAGCAATTATAAAAATGTATTTGAACCCGGCTTCACCACCAAAAAGCGGTGTTGGGGGTTGGGGCTATCCCTCACCAAACGTATTATAGAAAACTACCACAAAGGAGAAATCTTTGTAAAAGATTCTGAACAAGGTAAGGGAACTACCTTTAGGATTAGGTTGGGGAGGGCGTAGGAAGAGTTTTCAGTTATCGGTTTTCAGTTCTCAAAAAAACAGCTTAAAATCTAAACATCTTTTAATCTTCAAATTCCTAATAGCTGCTTTTTTAAATTCCTATACCTTTGTAAAAAAATAGAGAGGTAAAAAAACTATGACCAAAATTTTA
>JAPLCZ010000299.1 GCA_026391915.1 Bacteroidota bacterium
GCGAATGGATTCTCCGCAACAGCCCTGTGCCAATAGGTACAGTGCCTATTTATCAGGCATTGGAGAAGGTGAATGGCAAAGCCGAAGACCTTACATGGGAAATTTTTAAAGACACTTTGATTGAGCAGGCAGAGCAGGGAGTGGATTATTTTACCATACATGCAGGCGTGCTGCTGCGCTATATTCCGCTTACCGCAAAACGGATTACGGGTATTGTGAGCCGTGGTGGAAGCATACTTGCCAAATGGTGTTTGGCGCACCATAAAGAGAATTTCCTTTACACCCATTTTGAAGATATATGCGAGATAATGAAGGCATACGATGTGTCTTTTAGTTTGGGAGATGGGCTACGCCCCGGCTCTATTGCAGACGCTAATGACGCCGCACAATTTGCCGAATTGGAAACCCTTGGTGAGCTGACCAAAATTGCTTGGAAGCACGATATACAAACTATGATTGAAGGCCCCGGCCACGTGCCTATGCACATGATAAAAGAGAATATGGATAAGCAATTGGAGATTTGCCATGAAGCGCCTTTCTATACTTTAGGCCCGCTGACAACCGACATTGCACCCGGCTATGACCATATTACTTCTGCCATTGGTGCTGCTATGATTGGGTGGTTTGGCACTGCCATGCTGTGCTACGTAACCCCCAAAGAACACCTTGGCTTACCCAACAAAAAAGATGTGAAAGATGGGGTGATAACCTACCGGATTGCAGCCCATGCTGCCGACCTTGCCAAGGGGCATCCCTCTGCGCAAATAAGGGATAATGCACTAAGCAAAGCGCGGTTTGAGTTTAGGTGGAATGACCAGTTTAACCTTAGCCTTGACCCTGACACTGCCCGCGAATACCATGATGAAACCCTACCTGCGGACAACGCTAAAACTGCTCACTTTTGCAGCATGTGTGGCCCGCAATTTTGCAGTATGAAAATTACCCAAGAGGTACGCGACTATGCCGCCACCCTTGAAGATGCCGAAATACAAAAAGGCATGGAAGAAAAAGCAAAAGAATTTGTTGAAGGGGGAGGGGAGATATATTTTTAGGGAGGTTTTATATATTTAATTATGTTTGGTGTGCCACCAACCATGGCAAAGGTTTGGCAAAGCAAATCTAAATTAAATTTATTCCTTCACGAATTTCTTGGTAATCACAAAATCCTTTCCTGTACATTGCAATATATAAACACCCGCTATTAACCCGTTTACTGGAATATTATAATAATCAGCAGGCGAGAAATTAAATTCTTCTATATTTTTGCCTTGGATATTCATTATATTTATTTTGACCGGCTCTGAAATATTTGAAATTGAAAGATGTAAAGTATTTCGAATGGGATTCGGATTAACCGTTGCTTCTATAACGGTTTTAATATCTTCCTTAATGTTTGTTACCATATGTCCTTTAAGTTTAACCAGCCATGGGCTGCCCTCGCTTCCTGATGTAGAATCACCTTTGAGGTCACCATTCCCCGATGAATTGCTATGTGCCGTAAAAATAATTCCATTGTCACTAGTGGGCAGTACTTTTATCGCTGCATCACTTTCACTACCTCCATACGTTTTACTCCATAAAAGGGTGGTGTCTCTGATTTTGAAAATCCATGCATCACTCCATCCATGATTGCTTTTTATGTCACCATTATTGGATGAGGTGCTTCCTGCAACTAAATAGGTGCTGTCTGGTGCCTGTACAATATCATTGGCAAAATCAAAATCGGAACCTCCGAAAGTTTTTTGCCAAACTATTTTTCCTGTATCATTAATTTTAAATATCCATGCATCCGATGAATCTTTAAATCCCTTTACATCTCCATCCTTTGATTTGGTATATCCTGCTATAATAAATCCTCCATCTCTTGCATTTATAATACAACTAGCTTCATCATCCTTAGAACCTCCATAACTTTTATCCCATTTTAAATTGCCATTTTTATCTGTTCTAATAACTCTGATATTCGTTTTCCCCTTAGATGAATCTGTTCGGTATCCGGCAAACAGATACCCACTATCAGCAGCTTGAGTAATAGAGGTAAAACCACTTTGATAAATTCCCTTTCCCGGGTAACTGTGATACCATATCTTTTTACCCATAGTATCCAGTTTTAATATTCCATAACTGTAGCCGCAAATCAGGAGTTGTTTATCATTGGTATATAAAATATCATTGGCATTATATATTCCGGAGTCCGCATAATTTACAGACCATATCAATTTACCTGCAGTATCCATCCACATTACATTGGCTGTAAATGAATCATACATATATTGCTTCCGGTATTTATAAAAAGAATTTATTCCGCAGGCAACATAGTGGTTACCTGCCCTGCGAAAATTTCCAATCCAATTATGATCATAGTGTCCGTAACCCTTTTCCCGTATTTTTCCGCCTTTCCCGTTGAATTCTGTTATTTCAATATACCCTTCGTCTTCACTCCCAAATACAAAATTACCATTAGCGGTTTCAACAATCCCGCTTAAATGCTCATCATATTCTCCTACCTGAATATAATTTTTCTGCCATTCAATTAAGGTGTCTTGCGCAATAGCGGAAAATATATTTCCGCAAAGCATCAAAAGAAAAATAATTAATTGTCTCATTGTAATTAGGTCAAAAGTGTGATTGCAAATATACATTTATTATGTATAGCAGGTCAGGATTTAATTAATCCTGTCCTGTTTTTAATAAGGATTTACAATCCTCCGACAAATAACAAAGCCCCTGTTGGGCAGAGTCTCCCGACTCTGTCCTTGAGTTAGCAAAACTTAGTTTTGCAAGTAATATCACCCTTTATCAAATAACCATTTTATATTTGCATCATGCAAACCATCATTGTAAAAGTAGATACTATTGAGAATGCAAAACAGATAACTGCATTGCTAAAAAAAACCAAAGGGGTGCAATCTGTTAATAAAGAATCTAGTGATTTTGATTGGGTAAATCCTTTGCGTGCCGCTACCAATGATGAAGTTGAAAAGATGATTTTATCAGCAGAGGAATCTCCATTGTTTACGGTAAATGAAGCTGAGGAAAATACTTATGGCAAAATTGTTTAATGCTCATAGCCGTAAACACCCGCCTCTTACTAAAAAACAAACTTGAGGGCATTGGGTGGTTTGCTTACGAAACGCTAAAGAGGATAGTAGAAAAACATCCTGAACACCGATTTCTTTTTATTTTTGATAGACCCCCGCACCCTGATTTTATTTTTGGGGATAATGTGGAAGCTGTAGTAATTGCCCCACAGGCAAGGCACCCTATTTTGTGGTATTTATGGTTTCAATTTTCGGTGAAAAGGGTATTGAGAAAATATAAACCCGATGTATTCCTGAGCCCTGATGGCTACCTTCCATTGCCCTGCAAAACAAAGTCAGTGGCGGTAATACATGACATTGCTTTTGAGCATTACCCCGAAACCGTACCCGGCTTGGCGGGCTGGTATTACCGATATTTTTACCCGCGCTTTGCGGCGGCAGCCACACGCATTGCCACAGTATCAGAATACTCAAAAGCGGATATTGCAAAAACCTACAACATACCCATAGCAAAGATTGATGTGGTGTATAATGGCTACAACACCCAACTGCATCCCGTTGATGAAACCACAAAAACACAGACCAAAAAACAATACACCGCAGGGCAGGAGTATTTTGTGTTTGTGGGCGGGCTATATCCCCGCAAAAACATACAAAGGCTCATCACGGCGTTTGAGATTTTTAAAGCAAAACACAACACCCAACACAAATTGGTTTTGATAGGCAAACAAGTTTTTGAAACCGAAAAACTCATCCAACAAAAAGAAGAATCTGCCTATAAAGATGATATTATTTTTACAGGCAGGGTAGATGATGCCGCCACCTTTAATGCCCTAATTGCCTCTGCCGTTGCCATGACCTATGTCTCCATTTTTGAGGGCTTTGGCATACCCTGCCTTGAGGGGATGCAATGCGGCATCCCTATTATTACCTCTAACACTAGCAGTATGCCGGAGGTATGTGCTGATGCAGCTTTTTATGTAAATCCTTTTGAGCCCAACTCTATTGCAGAGGGCATGGCCACCGTTGCCCTTAACCCCAATTTGCAGCAGGAATTAATACAAAAAGCCAATGCCAGATTGCAAGAATTTAGTTGGGATAAAAGTGCCGATTTGCTTTGGCAGGTGGTAGAGAGGGTGAAAAGTGAATAGTGAAAAATGAAAAATTCTTCCTAGCCGATGTCTCCTGAAGGGATGTGGTGGTGCGGTGGAAGGGACTCGGCGGCGAATTGTTTCTGAACCGACGAGTCCCCTCTTCCCTCAAAAAAGCCAACGCTTCGTGAGACTCGTCGGGGAAGCAGTGTTCTTTGTGGTTAAGCAACCCAATCCCTTCTTTTTTCTGACAACTGACAACTGACAACTGCCAACTATTTCTATCTTCGCCCAATGAAAGGAATTATCCTCGCCGGCGGCTCCGGCACAAGGCTGCATCCCCTCACCCTTGCCATGAGCAAGCAAATGATGCCTGTGTATGATAAACCCATGATTTATTACCCCCTCTCTGTGCTGATGATGGCAGGGATAAGAGAGGTTTTGATAATCTCTACCCCGCATGATTTGCCGCATTTTAAAGGATTATTGGGAGATGGCAAACGCCTTGGTTGCCGCTTTGAGTACGCAGAACAACCCACACCCAATGGGCTGGCGCAGGCTTTTGTGATAGGTAAAAATTTTATTGGCAATGATAAAGTAGCTTTGGTGCTGGGGGATAATATTTTCTTTGGGCTGGATTTGGAGGACTCCCTCCTCCAATGCAAAAACCCTGATGGCGGAATCATCTTCGCCTATCATGTATCCGACCCGGAACGCTATGGTGTGGTGAGTTTTGATGCGGAGATGAACGCCGTAAGTATTGAGGAAAAACCCATGCACCCTAAATCAAACTACGCTGTGCCGGGTTTATATTTTTATGATAATGATGTGATAGAAATAGCTGCCAATCTGCAACCCTCTGCAAGGGGAGAATACGAAATTACTGATGTAAA
>JAPLCZ010000155.1 GCA_026391915.1 Bacteroidota bacterium
GGGGAATTATTTTTAACCAATTTATCATTATTTTTGAAGAAAGAATGAAACTAAAAATATAACCATATTCTTCTACTTACACACTTTATGGGATAGTGTCGTGTAAACTGTAAAAAAGCAAATCAATGGTTTGTAGATACCTATAAAAACGAAATTAAAAACTTCTATTACAACAAAAAGTTTTTTGCCGAAGCTGATAAGATGGATTATGATGACCTTCTCTATATTATCTATGATGATTTATTAGTATCCTTTGATACGAATAATTCTAGAGTCCGGTTTCTATATCAAAAAACACCTATTGAAAAAGTTGGAGAAATTATAGGAGGGATAAAAAAGTTCAAGTATAAGAAAGCGAAAAACAAACCTGAAATATATGTCATGGTGAAATCAGCCACAGGGATTAATACTGTAAGATTAAAAATATCAAAACCGAAATTAAATATTGAGGACAACTATAATGAAGATTTCCAAAGCGTTCATCAAACAATTATGAAAAGATTAGCAAAGAAGAATGACAAAGGCTTGGTATTATTACATGGCAAGCCCGGCACAGGAAAAACCTCTTATGTCCGTTATCTCATATCTTCCTTGAAAAAGAATGTGATATTTTTAACAACAGAAATGGCAAGTGCTATTACTCACCCAAGCCTGATTTCCGTAATGATTGATAACCCAAATTCCATTTTTGTAATAGAAGATGCGGAAACCATAATTATGGATAGAGATAAAGATGGTGATTCTCCTGTTTCTGCCTTGCTAAATATTACTGACGGTCTCCTTTCTGATTGCCTTAACATACAAATTATTTGTTCCTTTAATACTGATATAGCCAAAGTGGATGCTGCCCTTATGCGCAAAGGAAGGCTGATTGCCAAATATGAATTTAAAGAGTTGGAAACAGAGAAAGCACAAAGCCTTTCTGATAAATTAGGTTTCAATAATCCTATAACAGAACCCATGACTTTAACCGCCATTTATAACCAAGAAGAAAAAGATTTCCAGCAAACAAAAAGCAGGAATATGATTGGATTTGGGGCGGTGGGGGTGAATTAGGAAATGAGATTATCTTTGAAAACAAATTAAAAAGAATGAACGAAATAGAATTAATATGGGAAGGCCCATTTCAAATTAATTATTTACCTGAACCTTCTTTAGATAAAATCTTTAATTCAGGTGGTATTTATATTTGGGGGTTTAAGAATGGTGAAGAACTTATTCCTCATTATGTAGGAATTGCTTCACCTGATACAAAAATATCATACAGAATATATGATCACATTTCTCATCTTAAAAGTGGATTTTGTACAATATGGAGAAAGGCGGATTTATTTAATATTCCTAAACCGGAAAAAAGGATTGGAAAAGCATTGTTTTTTCCTCCAGTTTCTTATAGTAAAAACAATGAAAAAAATGAAGATTTTATAAAGAAGACAAATTATAAAAATATTCTGAATGGTGTTATAGAATATAAGAGTGATTTGAAACTCATGATTAATACTTTTTTCTTTTTGTTTGCTAAATACGAAAATATAGACCCAAAGATAACTGATATTGAGAAGCAACTAATAATTAATATCAACAAAGATAATTTAGTAAATGTAAGAGGGGGTGACCCAAAAAATGACGAAATACTTCTTACACATAATTGGAATAATAAAGGTTTTTCACAGCCATGGTTTCTAACACCCAAAAATTAATAAAAAATAATTGTCCTCCCGCGCCCACATATCTCGCTACTTATTAATCCTTAAAAAGCTACAATTAAAAACCTATTGCAGCTATGAGGAGATAGTCGAATATATTGAAAAC
>JAPLCZ010000063.1 GCA_026391915.1 Bacteroidota bacterium
CTGACCATAAGGACTCCCGAAGCTATGTTTTTGGCAAACTCAATAATTGCTATTTGCTTAAAGGCAGCTTTGGTGGTAAATCAGTTTTGGCAGATAAAAACAATGAAAAGGCAATCCGCATTTCTGTGAATTACACAGCAGGTGCAGTGCTTTGTTTGCTTAAACCTGCCTATTTTGAAATTGCAAAAGACAATAATGAAAATACCCCCCAGTACCAAAAATTTAATGCTGTGGATGATAAACAGCATACTAATATTATTGGCAAAGCTCCCATTGAAATTGGCATTACAGAAATGGGTGGCATCATGGGATTAGGTGGCAAAACCTCGCTTAGTTTTGAGATGGGCAAAACCCCGTTGAATTTCTATTTTATTGAATTGGGCGCTACTATAGATGCTTTTCCTGTTGCGGTGCCTATTTTTGCCTACGAAAACAACCAGAGAATTTTCGTGAATTTATTTGTTGCAGTTGGGCTGGGCAAACGAAATTAACCTATTACTTTTATTTGATTTATTTTGATGGACGATACAATTGAAACTCCCCCCGCAGCAAGAGAACGCCTCTACCGCAAACCACCTTGGTTAAAAGTAAAATTACCCATTGGCGAGGAGTATAAAAAAGTGCGCAACCTTGTGGATAGCCATAAGCTCCACACCATTTGCGAAAGCGGCAATTGCCCAAATATGGGTGAATGCTGGGGCGCTGGAACCGCTACTTTTATGATATTGGGGAATGTCTGTACAAGGTCATGTTCTTTTTGTGCTGTAGCCACAGGCAGACCCACAGAATTAGATTTGGATGAACCTCTCCGCGTGGCAGAAGCAGTGAAATTAATGCAGGTCAAACATTGCGTAATTACTTCTGTAAACAGGGATGAATTACCTGATAAAGGCTCTGCGGTTTGGGCAGCAACTATCAGGGAAGTAAAGCGGCTAAGCCCCAATACAACCATTGAGGTTTTAATCCCAGATTTTAAATCAGATTGGGATGCGTTGATGTTAGTAATTGCAGAAAATGCAGATGTAATTTCTCATAATATGGAAACGGTGAAACGCCTCTACCGCAGGGTGCGCCCACAAGCAAAATATGAGAGAAGTTTAGAGCAACTTAAGCGTACTAAAGATGCGGGGGTAAGGACCAAATCAGGATTTATGCTTGGGCTTGGTGAAACCGATGAAGAGATTATTGAACTCCTTCATGACCTCAATAATACAGGGTTGGATGTGCTTACTATTGGGCAGTATCTGCAACCGACAAAACTCCATTTGGAGATTGCGGATTTCATCACCCCTGAGAAATTTAATTTTTATAAGGAGGAGGCTCTTAAAATAGGATTTGATTATGTAGAGTCTGGACCATTGGTGCGTTCATCATACCATAGTGAGAGGCATGTATTCCCCAACCGCCGATAAAAGGTGATTTTTGTTTTTTGCCATTCCTTAGATATAGGTTAATTTTGAAACATAAGTTTGCAGGATATAGACAAGAGTGGTAACATTGCATACTCAAACCAAAACATAGAATTTTAAACCATCACAACATGATTAATAAAAGAACCGGAATTATTGCAGCAACCCTCATCCTTGCGGGCTGTGCCATTATGCCATTCGCAAAAAATGGAGTTATCCATTCAAGATTTGCCAATACAATTTCTAATGAAGAAGCCGAAGAAGACGAGTCGGAGGAATTTGCAGGTGGTTTTAATCACCTTAGAAAAATGAAAGGTGACCCGAAAACCGGAGAGA
Source organism: Bacteroidota bacterium (assembly GCA_026391915.1). Classification (GTDB taxonomy): domain Bacteria; phylum Bacteroidota; class Bacteroidia; order CAILMK01; family CAILMK01; genus JAPLCZ01. The sequence goes on from JAPLCZ010000063.1 coordinate 1,746, forward strand.
TTGATGCCGTTGCTTTTTATGAAGTAGCAAGGCAAGTTGAAAACATGAAAAATAAATCTCTCAACAAAGTTTCAAAATCATTAAGCTGGATTGAGATGGGGCCTGATAACGTGGGAGGCAGAACCTTAGCAATTTTAATAGATAAAAGTGATAAAAATGTTTTGTTTGCAGGCTCTGCAAGTGGTGGCCTTTGGAAGAGCAAAAATAGTGGTGCATTTTGGAGTATGGTTGGCAAAGATGCGCTTGATAATCTTTCTGTTTCCAGCATTGGGCAAACTGATGATGGCACCATTTACATTGGTACAGGAGAGCAATACCCTGGCAGAGGAAATGGTGGTGATTTGAACTCTGCCGTTTTGGGGCGAGGGGTTTACTCCAGCACTGACCATGGCGCTACTTGGAAGCATGTAAGAGATGTTAAAAATCCTTACACCTATAACCTGAAAGATGGATGGGAAATAGTAAACAAAATTGCCACAAAAGGTAACGATGTATATGCAGCTACCCGTCAGGGATTATGGTTAAAAAAAGAAGCTGATGCCGATTTTACTCAAATAAAAACAAGTGGCGCCACCAGTAACAAAAATTGTATGGGTGTCTATATTTCTCCTGATGGAAACACCATTGTTGCGGTAATGATGGGTGCTTCACAAAATGGTGGTGTAATTATTCAATCTACTGATGGAGGAGGCTCCTGGAGTAAACTAACTTCTTCTAATATCCCAACTTCTTTTGAAAGGATGGAGATAGCTTTTGCACCTTCTAATTCTCAGGTGTTTTATCTATCAGTTTCAGATAATAGCCACAAATTATTGGGTATCTACCAAACCTCTGATAATGGAAAAAATTTCAGTATTATTCTTAAAGGCGGTAATGTGTATCTTGATCCATTTAATCAAGCATATCCCGGCACTGCGGCTCAGGGAGATTATGACAATTGCATCGCCGTAGCACCCGATGATGAAAACAGAGTTTTTGTTGGTGGGGTAAGTTTTTACGAAGGCAAAAAAATAAAAGGTACATGGCAATGGAATGAGACCGCCTCCTTAAACGAAAATCTTGGCAGCTACTATATCCATGCGGATAAACATGTAATTACTTTTGATACTAAAAGCTCTCCTTACATTATGTATGTGGGCTGTGATGGGGGTATTTACAAATCTGCCGATGTAAGTAAATCTACTGCAAATACCACCTATAAAGAAATTAATAACGGCTATGCAAGCGTACAGTTTTATGGTATTTTCCCAACTTATGATAACATCTATCAGGCTTTTGGTGGCACACAAGATAATGGCACTTTGATAGTAAACAGAACAGGTGCAAACCATATGGGTGGCGCATCTATACATGGCGGTGATGGTGGCTATACTACCACCTCTAAAATAAAACCCAATGCCTATTTTGCTGAATCTCAATATGGCTCTGTTGATAGATCATTAGGTACTGAAAATTTTTCACAATTATCAGATAAAAAAGATATTATTATCCCGCAGCCGGGTCAAGCCTCATGGCCTTTTGTAACCCCTTTCCGCCTTTGGGAAAAACTAGAGATGGACACTACAACTGGTGAATACAATCTCTATTCTTCTATATTTGCTATAGCAGGTTATGCTGGTGTATATGCTACAAGAGGGGCATTGGCTTTTGATAAAAGCCCATTATTTTTTAGAATTCTGGCAACTGGTATGGACCCAAACTGTATGGAATTTACCAAAGATGGTAACACCCTATTTGTGGGCGGGGGCTCTTATGTTTACAGAATTGATGGTCTGAAAAGCTATAAAAAATGGGCTTATAATAAAAGTGGAAACTTTATACCTGATAGCTTTGGAATAAAAACTACTGTCATTTTCACCAGCAATGGCGGGGAAGTAACAGGTATTGGAGTGGATAGTAAAGACAGCAATCATATTATTATTACTTTAGGTTCTTATGGCACATCCGAACATGTATGGGAATCAAAAGATGCAGTGTCAAGTGCTAACCCATCATTCAATAGTATTGGTTTACTTTCTAAGGGGCTCCCTCAGTTCCCTGTATATGATGCTGCCATTGATGCCGCTGACCCTAAACATATTATATTAGGTACAGAGTACGGAGTTTGGAGTACCGAAGACGGTGGAAAAAATTGGGTTGAAGATAATAGTGGCATGCAACGCGTACCTGTATTTATGGTATGCGAAAGAAGTGATTACACTACCCGCAGTGGTTCTGTATTTTATATAGCAACACACGGCAGAGGTTTCTTTAGGGCTGAGAATCTATCCATTGTTGGTATTGAAGATGGGAAACAAAACAAAGTTGCTACCCAACTTTCTGTGTTCCCTAATCCTGCAAAAGATTTCACCAATATTAAATTGGAGTTGGCTAAAAATGCTAAGGTTTCTATTTCAGTTTTTGATATTAATGGCAGAATAATAGAGACCAAAGATGCCAACCTCCCACAGGGTAATAAAGATTTTAATATTAATACTACCACCTACAAAGCCGGTACTTATATAGTACGTGCCGTAGTGGATGGTGAAATAAGAACCTCTAAATTTATTGTGAATAGATAAACTCAATTTAAGAAAATAAAAAAGTGCAGGGCTTGTGTCCTGCACTTTTTTTTTGCCCAAAATTCAACACAGAAATTATCCCTACTTTTGACTCATCATTTTAAAAAGAAAAGCGATGAAAAAAATTTTGATTTGTCTTGCATTTTTGGTTGCTGTATTTAGCCTCAAAGCGCAGCAATGCAGCAAACTCAACATCAAATTGCAGAGCAGTATTGCCTCCACTTGCAGCCAAATGACGGTAACCATGCTGCATGACCAACGCAACAAAGCCTACCTATATGTTGCTAATAAAGAGGCGGGTTTTAAGGCGTATGATATTACAGATTTAACCAAGCCTGTGTTGGTAAAAAGTATCGCTATAGACTCTATGCAAAAGCTGGATGTGATGAGTCTTTCGCAGCAGGGCAATTATGTTTATCTGGCTTTGGGCAATCATTTTGGCACTGGGCAAAACCCGGGTATGGCAATAGTAGATGTTACTGACCCCAAGAAAATAGTATTGCGGGGTACTTGGAAATCACCTAGAAAAGATGGTGGTGCTGGGGTGGTGAGGGCAGATAGCAATTATGCTTATCTGGGTGCTATGAAACAGGGTTTGGTGATTTTTGACATCAGTGATAAAGATAAAATAAAGCAGCTTTCTCAGCTAAAACCGGATATCAATTTCCCTGATAAAAAAGGCGACAGCACCAAAGTAAATGCCCGTGGTATGGAGGTGATTGGGGATATTGTTTACCTCTGCTATGATGCCGGAGGGTTGCGGATTATCAACACCAAAAATAAAAGCAACCCAAAAGAAACGGGGCGGTATAGCAACCCTGTGCTCAATGGCAAACCACGCGCTTACAATAACCTTGTACTTGATGATACTTTGCTCTACATCACCACAGATTTTTGTGGCTTAGAGGTGCTGAATATTAAAGACACTGCCAACATAAAACAGGTGGCATGGTGGAATCCCTTTGGGTGCGAAACCAATGCGCTAAAATGGTTCACAAGCCCTGCCCATACCAATGAAATACATCTGGATAAGGACTGTAAACTTCTGTTTATTTCCACAGGCAAAAGTGATATGTATGTGTTGAATGTAGCAGACCCAACAAAACCCGACTCCTGTAATTATTATGGAGGCACCGGAAATAATATTGGCACTTGGGGTATCAATGTTTTTAAGGGAAAAATATTTCTTTCGTACATCTGTGCTGTAGTTCCTTTTTCCAGTAACTGGACGGGGGTAAAGATTTTAACATACGATGATAAATGCGCTACAGCGCTGGAAAAACCTCTTTCTTTACCAATAAAAATTTACCCAAACCCAGCTACTGATGAAGTTTTTATTGAAGGAATAAAAGGCGAAACCCTTGACTCCAAAACTGCAATTACCATTACCAATATCCTTGGGGGAAGGCTATCCCCTACCCTACTTCAAACTTCTGAAAACAGAATAAGGGTTGATGTAAAGGGATGGGCTGCCGGGGTTTATTTTGTTTCAGTGATTAGTGGTGAGAAAAGATTTTTTGGGAGAATGATAAAGAATTAAAAACCATTATCTTCGTGTTGTCAAAAAAATATCAATCACTTTTAAAACAACATCATCATGAAAAAAGCTTTCGTTTATTTTGTTCTTTTAACCTCACCTTATGTGGCTACTTCACAAACAGAAACCACTAACACCACACCCCAAAGAAATACAATTTATGCAGAGGCTTTTGGGCAAGGATTGTTAAACTCTTTTAACTATGACAGGCTTTATAGATTGGATAAAAAAGTAAAGAATTCCTTTTCTGCCGGACTAACTCTTGTTCCTCATCAGGAAAATTTTGTTCTAGGTTTACCCATCGCTTATAATTTTATTTTTGGTGAGGGAAGTAATCATCTGGAGTTAGGATTGGGGTTTACAGTTTTGTATTCCAGACATAGAGATGAAGTTTATGAAAAGGTAACAGATACAGGAAACCTAACCCACACTTATTCTTATAAAGGTGCTGCCAATGATTGGTATTCTTATATAACTCCAAAAATCGGATATCGTTTCCAAAGCCCTGAAGGGGGACTATTTTTAAGAGCTACTTTTACTCCAATGATAGCAGGGATTAATCGCTTAGGGACTTATGAAGGAAGTCATATTTATACTGAATCAACTTATGAGTATTTTACCCACGCTGCTTTCTTTTTACAAAGAGTTGCACCTTGGGTAGGCGTAAGCCTAGGCTATACTTTAAAAAAGTAATTCACTCTTAAAATAAAATCTCCAACCTCCCGTTATCCCATAAATTTTAAAATAATAATTATGGAAACTTCCGAAAAAAACGTGCTACGCAGTCAACCAATATTGCTGATTGCCCTGATTGTACTCTTTGCTTGTTGGGGGCTTTTTTACCTGGACCATGAAACCAAAAGCATCAATGACCTTTTTAAGGTTGGGAATCTGGTAGCATTGGTTCTTTACTTTTTACCAACTTTTATTATTTGTGTTTTGCTGCATAACTGGGCTGCAAAAAAGCAATGGAAAAACCGAATTAGTTTTTCATTATTGCTTGGAATACCAGTTGGGTTTATAATAGTAATTTTGGGACTCTTTACATGGATGCCTTAATAAAAAAATAAATTGAAACTGATAAAACTAAGATGCTTAGCTATCGCCATACTCCTATTTGCAACTTGCAAAAAGTATGAGCCACCCGTTGCCCCCACCAATGTGGATTTCACTTTAAATCTAGATGAACAAGCCAATAGCAACCTTAAAACAAAAGGAAAATGGATGGCTGCTAACAGCATTATTATCATCTACGCCCCTGACGGAAAATACTATGCTTTGCAGCAGACTTGCAGCTATAAACAATGTAATCTTGAGTATCTTGATAACTCGCAATTGGTGCAGTGCCCATGTCATAATTGTATGTTTGAAATTATTAATGGTACCGTGTATCAAGGTCCGGCAGGCATTGCATTAAAAACTTATAATGCCACGCTTACGGGAAATAAATTGCAGATAAAAAGCAAATAGATTACTTACTTTACAATTACCAAATGTACTGATTTGCTACCCACATGTTTATTATGGTCTTCACCTGCAACGGTCAGTGTGGCTTTAAAGGGAATTTTACCAGCAATCTTCCAATAGCTATCAAAAGCAACACTTGTTTGTTCATGAGAGTAGGGCTCTTTTTTAAAGAGAATTAAACCTGTACTGTCATCTGTTATTTTTGCAATGGTATAATGCAAGGCATTATCAGTAACCAAGGCTCTTACCCTAACACTATCCCCAAGAAATAGTGTGTCTCCTTCCGAAGGATTGGTGATGGAAGCAACAGGTGTTGTGGTATCCTTTTCATCTTGTAAATCATGAGGATCATGCATGCAGGCGGATAGCCCAAAGGATGTTATTGCTAAAAAAAGAAACAGACCTTTAGTTGTATTCATAAATTTTGTTCTAGATAATTTAAACTCTCACAAAGCTAAGACAAATTTTCCTTTCTTCAAAAAATGTTGATTTTAAATCCGAACTTTGAAAGCAGAAAAATGGCAGCTATTTCATTCCAAAAAATTTCCATTGAAGATAAAATCCAAATCAAAGAAATTGCTGATTGGTATTTTGATGAATGGAAAATACCTACTGAAAAAACGATTCTGAAACTCACTAATTTGCCTGAAGAAAATCTTCCCTTTCAAATGGCTCTTAATGTTGGTGGGCAGATGGTAGCAACTGCAGGAGTTTATTTCCACGTGGGGCTTCTTGACCATAGGCCTGAGTTCAAAATTTTTTCTCCCTGGCTTGCTCTGGTTTATACATCCACGGAGAATAGAAACAAAGGTTATGGCAAAATGCTTTGCGAAAAAGTACAAGAAATGACGAAAGAGGCTGGAGTAAAAGAGCTTTTTCTTTTTACAGATTCAGCTGAAAAACTATACTCAAAACTTGGTTGGCAGGTGATGGATAGATTTAGTTTAGGGAAAAGAAATTTAGTTGTGATGAAATTGGAACTATAACTTTTATTATGTCAAAATTAAAAATCCTGCTGTTCATTATATTCCTTTTTGGGATGCGAAATATTACCCATGCACAAAACTGTTTTAACGCAATAATAAAGGATAGCATAACCAATGAAACTTTAATTGGGGCTGTAGTAGTTGAAGACGTAACAACCAACGGCACTATTGCCGATGTGGATGGAAAAGCGAAACTTTTGATTTCTAAAATTGGTTCTGTTAGTATCACTATTAAGTATGCCGGATATGCTGATAAAACTATCAGTATTTTAATTCCTCAAAAAGATAGCTTAGTAGTAGTTCTACTCACACCAATAGGTATGCAAACAGAGGAGGTAACAGTTTCATCAGTGCGCACCAACTCACGGATTGAAGATATACCCACAAGAGTTGAGGTACTGGGTATGGAAGATATGAAAGAGGAAAATGGAATAAAACCCGGAAATATCATGAGTTTGTTGGGGGACATTGCCGGAATACAGATGCAGCAGATTTCTGCAAGTTCCGGAAATACCTATGCAAGAATTCAGGGATTAAATGGGAGATATACCCAACTCTTGAAAGATGGGATGCCTTTGTTTGGGGGACTCTCAGGCAGCTTTGGTATTATGCAAATACCGCCACTGGATTTAAAACAAATTGAAATAATCAAAGGTTATGTCTCCACACTTTATGGCGGTGACGCTATTGGGGGAATTATAAATTTAGTAAGCAAACAACCTACTTATCTAAATTATAGTGGCACTTTTGATAGTAGAACTGGAGGTGATATGCGTTATTTCCCTACCCAATCTTCTGACAGTTTATACCATGTAAAAACAAAAATGCAACGCAATAATGCAGATGCAAAATGGTTGTATGAGTTCTCTAAAAATAGTAATATCACAGCCAAAATAAGCAGTAGTTATCTCACCCAAAATATGGGGACTAATGCTTACAATTTTAACGCAAACCAACTACTTTATTACTCTGAAATTTCTTACGTTTATAAGAACAAAAAAACGGATTGGGTTACAGGAATAAATTTTAATGGTGATAAATTTATAAATACAACCCCTACCCTATCTGCGTTAAAAAATTACTCCTATCAAACCATTGGTGTATTTATCCAAAACACTTGGAGGCCTTTTGATAAATTCATTATTGAAAGTGGATTTAGAGGGGATTACCATTCGGAATATGGATTTTTCCCATTGCCACGTTTATCATTAATGTACAAAATAAATAAGGAATTTACTACAAGAATTAATGGCGGCTATGGCTATAAAATTCCAAACTTAATTACCTACATAAATCCTGAAACTGATTTGAAAATTATTACATCAAACATAATTTTAAAACCTGAATTATCGCAAGGGATTAATGGCGATATTAATTATCAGAGATTGTATTTTGACAAACTAAATGTCACCCTTAATCAGTCGTTTTTTTTAACCAATATTTCTCAGCCTGTTTTTGATAGTTCCTCTACCTTTAATAAAATCTCATTAGCCAATGCCAATAAAATTCTACAGACAAAAGGTTTGCAGACTTATGCCAGATTAAAATATGAGGATGCCGAATTATATTTGGGATACGTTTTTACTGATGTGATAAAGCTTTACGACTTAAAGAATCCGTTGCTTGCAGTTACCCCAAAACACAATTTTTCAACTACTGCTTTTTATGAAATAGAAAACAAATGGAGGTTTGGCATTGAGAGTTCTTTGATTGCAGGGCAACTTGACCAAAACTATCAACCTGTAAAAAACTATTTTCTATTTGCAGCCATGATTCAATACAACATCCGCAACTTAACTTTTGTACTTAACGGGGAAAACCTTCTTGATTTCCGGCAAAGCAATTACGGGAGAATATATGATGGCAGTATTGCCAACCCAGCCTTCCATAAACTATGGGCTCCTATTGATGGCAGGGTGATTAACCTCTCAGTAAAATGGAAATTGAGGTAGTAATTAAATAATCCTATTTCTAATCTATCCTTAGAAATATACCCCAACTCTCACCTTTTTTCTTTTTCTTCGCGCTAAATTTCAAAAATCTAAATGAAGCAAATCAATCAATTCGTATTCTCAATTCTTTTTCTATCCGTTGCAACCTATTCTTTTGCACAGGATAAAATGCTAACCGTGGAGGACGCAATCCTTAAGGGCGGGACAACCTTAGCTCCTGAAAACATGACTAATTTAACCTGGCGCAATGCTGAAAAATTCACCTACACAAAAAACTATGGTGGCGAAGACTACATCATGGAGTGCAATGTAAAAAACAATTTACGCGATACATTGATGAGTCTTCAGGACATCAATGACGCCATGTATTTTGCCCAGCCTAAATTGGATTCTGTGAAGAGGATGCCCATGATTACATGGCTTACTGAAAACGATTACTATTTTATTAATAACAATAAATTGGTGGTGATGCATGTGAAAGATAATAGCACACCAGAGGTTAAATTGGGATGGGAAAAAGGCATTGAAAACATGGATTTTTGCTATACCACATGGAATATGGCATATACTAAGGATAACAATCTCTATATCCAAATGCCGGAAGATAAGGTGGTACAAATCACTAAAGATGATAATAAAGGAATTGTGAATGGGCAGGCAGTGCATCGCAATGAGTGGGGAATAATGAAAGGAACTTTCTGGAGCCCAAATGGTAATTGCCTTGCTTTTTACAGGATGGACCAAACTATGGTTACGGATTATCCTTTGGTTGATATTTCTCAGCGCCCTGCAACCGAAAATTTGATTAAATATCCCATGGCAGGCATGAAAAGCCATGAGGTAACGGTTGGGGTTTATGATGTAAAATCAGGCAAAACCATTTTCTTAAAAACCGGTGAACCGAAAGAACAATATCTAACTAATATCACATGGAGCCCTGATGATAAATTCATCTATATACAAGTGGTAAACAGAGACCAAAACCTGATGAAACTCAATAAATATGATGCTACTAATGGTGACTTTATGAAAACTGTTTTTGAAGAAAAAGATGAGAAATATGTTGAGCCTCTGCACCCATTAATTTTCTTGAAACACGACCCTAATCAGTTTCTTTACATCAGCCAAAAAGATGGAAACAGGCATATTTATTTGGGCAACGTAAATGAAAAGGCGGTGCATCTTTTAACAAAAGGCAGATTCCCAATTATTGATTTTATAGGCATTGATGAAGCAGAAAAAAACATTTACGCTACTACTTTCAGCGCCAAAACAAAACCTACTGATGTTAATCTTTTCACTTTTAATATGGAGGAAAAGAAAGCAGTGCGTGTGAGCATGGGTGAGGGGATGCATAACATTATTGCAGCACCGGGTTGCAGGTATTTTATTGATAGATACTCCTCCATAAAAAACCCAAGAACTATTGATTTGATTGATAACACGGGGAAAGTTTTGCAAACATTATTAAAAGCAGATAACCCCTTAAAAGATTATAAACTAGGCGAAACAAAAATCTTTACCCTAAAGGCAGATGATGAAACCGACCTCTATTGCAGGATGATTACCCCGCCAAATTATGACCCTAAAAAGAGGTATCCAAGCATCACTTATGTGTATGGCGGGCCTCATGCGCAAATGCTCAATAACTCATGGCTTGCAGGTGGAAATCTTTGGATGCAGATGATGGCGCAACAGGGTTATGTGGTGTTTACTATGGATAATCGCGGCTCACAAAACAGAGGGCGGGATTTTGAACAGGTTACCTTCCGCCAATTAGGTACGGTGGAGATGAAAGACCAATTGGTGGGCGCTAAATTCCTGAAAAGCCAAGCATTTATTGATAGCACAAGAATGGGGATACACGGCTGGAGCTTCGGCGGGTTTATGACTACCACTATGATGTTGAAAAACCCCGGATTATACAAAGCAGGCGTTGCCGGCGGGCCTGTAATTGACTGGAAATATTATGAGATAATGTACACAGAAAGATACATGGATAAACCTGATGAAAACAAAGAAGGGTATGATAAAGCCAACCTCCTTAATTATGTGAAAAACCTCAAAGGAAAACTCATGTTGATTCATGGAACCGTGGATGATGTGGTGGTATGGCAGCATAGTCAGCTTTTCCTCAAAAAAGCTGTGGATGAAGGTAAGCAAGTTGATTATTTTGTGTACCCTGGCCATCCGCATAATGTGGTTGGGAAAGACCGTGTAAACCTTATGCAAAAAGTAACCGATTACTTTAATACCAACCTATAAAACTTGGATTGAATATCCCTTTTATCAATATAAAAATTACAAGAAATAGAATGGTGCATGGCTTACTGCTGTGCACCATTATTTATTTTGGATTGTTCTTGAATTTAGATTCTTTAAGCATCCGCGATTGGGATGAATCTCGCAACGCCCTTAATGCAATTGATATGAGTTGGACGCATAATTATTTGGTACGTTCTTGTTTTGGCGCACCTGATATGTGGGAAACAAAACCACCCCTGCTGATATGGTTACAAACTGCCAGCATCAAAGTATTTGGGTATAATGAGCTTGCATTGAGAGTTCCCACGGCATCCGCTGCGGCACTCATGCTTTTGTGCATGGCATTTTATATAAAGCATAAATTCAAATCTGTTTTTATGAGTTATGCTTATGTATTAATCATGCTAACCACCGTTGGTTTTTTGTATTGGCACAATGCCCGAAGCGGAGATCATGAGGCATTGCTTATTCTTTTTGAAACCATTATGGTGATTGCCTTCTATGAGTATTTGCAACAGAACAAACTCAAATATTTAGTTGCCACTTTTGTTTGCTTTGTGTTGGCAGCTTATACCAAGAGTACTGCTGCATTATTTTTCTTGCCGGGGATGTTTGCTGCTATTTTTATCTTTGGTCAGTGGAAGAAAGTGTTCTTGGATTATAGATTTTGGGTGGGCTGTGGAGTTTCTGTAGCAACCATCCTTGCTTACTATTTTTTAAGAGAAAAATATAACCCGGGCTATATAAAAGCTGTGCTGCACAATGAAGTTTTCAGGTATGGCAATACAGATACTGGTGAGTTTAATAAAGCAGATTTTTTATACTATTTTGAGTTGATGCGCAGCACCCAATTTTACTGGATTATGTTTCTTCCAATCTCAATTGTCATTATTTATTTGAAGAAAGAAAAGGATTCTGCCTTGATGAAATATGTTCTATTACTTTGTGTAATTCTTTATTTTATTCTTTACAAAGGTTCTGCAAATCCTTGGTATGATGCACCTATGTTACCATTGCTTGCCTTGGTGGTTGCCTTTGGTTTCAACAAAGTTTATTTATGGTTGAATGAGTATTTAAAGGATGGAAGGATGAAGGCAATCTTTCCTGCATTGCTTTTAGTTGCTGTATTCTATCTACCCTTTTATGCAACTGTTGAGAAAAATATGAATGAGCCCAATGATGACCCTATTCTTAACCTCCAATATGGTTATCACTTCAATCAATTAAAAAAAGAAAACTCTCCTTATAAAAAAATATGTGTGCTTCAGCAATCTTATGGTGGTGGGCACATTGATTTTTACAAAACAATTTTTAACAAATACTATGGGTATAAAATTTCTTGGAAAGATATGATTGAATACAGAGATTGCGATACTGTTATGACGTCAGACAAAGACATCAAATGGATTTTGAATACTAAGTTCAATGCTAAATCAGTTTCTACCTGTAAGAACTCAGAAATCTTTATCTTGCAACCCCAAAAGTAAATTTAAACAACCGAATGCAAACTTCCGGAATAAATATCCCCACCAAACTCCCCGGCATAGAGCAGAGTATTTTCTCCATTATGACGGCGCTTGCCAATAAGCACAACGCCATCAATCTTGCGCAGGGTTTCCCAGACTTTAATTGCCCACCGCAATTGATAGAGTTGGTAACTAAATATATGAAGGATGGCAAAAATCAGTATGCGCCCATGCCCGGGCATCTGCCACTCAAAGAAAAAATTGCTGCCAAAGCGGAGAAACTTTATGGTGCAAAATATAACCCTGATACAGAGATAACCATCACCGCAGGCGCTACACAAGCAATACATCTTATTATCTCTGCAATAGTAAAGGAGAAAGATGAAGTGATTATTTTTGAACCTGCTTATGATAGCTACATACCTGCAATATTGCTGAACCGTGGTGCACCAAAGCATTTTAATTTGGAACCACCAAACTATGCTATCAATTGGGAGCAGGTGAAGAAAATGGTAACGTCCAAAACAAGGCTTATCATTATCAATACGCCCCATAACCCAAGCGGCTCTGTTTTCTCTGAGGAGGACATGGTGCAACTGCAAAAAATTATTGCCAACCGCGATATTTTTGTATTGAGTGATGAGGTGTATGAACATATTATTTTTGATGGTATCAAGCATCAAAGTGTTTGCAGTTATCCTGAGTTGGCAAGGAAGAGTTTTGCCGTGTTTTCTTTTGGCAAAACCTACCACACCACAGGCTGGAAGATGGGCTATGTATTAGCACCAAAACTGATGACTGATGAACTGCGAAAAGTGTTTTCTTATGCCATGTTTTCTGCCAATACACCCATGCAGTGGGCATATACTGAGATCATGGATGATGAACAACATTACCTTGATTTAAGTAGTTTCTATCAACAGAAGCGGGATTTATTTCTGGATGCTATTAAAGGTTCTAAGTTTAAACCTATCCCATGCAAAGGGGCATATTTTCAGTGTTTGGATTATAGCGAAATAAGTAAAGAAGGGGACAGGAAATTGGCAGAACGCCTCACCAAAGAAATAGGAGTTGCAAGCATCCCCACTTCAGTTTTTTATCATGATAAGCAAGATTACAAAGTGCTGCGATTTTGCTTCGCAAAATCGCCAGAAACCCTCAAAGCCGCAGGCGAAAAACTATGCAAGATTTAAGAATTACACTCATCCAATCCAATTTAGTTTGGGAAGACAGAGATGCCAATCTCAATCACTTCACAAACAAAATAAAACCCCTAAAGGGCAATACCGACCTCATTGTTTTGCCTGAGATGTTTACCACAGGTTTCAGCATGAACCCCGCCCCCAATGCCGAAACTATGCAAGGCAAAAGCGTGGCATGGATGGCACAAACCGCTGCCGAAACAGGCGCTTGCATTGCAGGCTCATTAATTATTGAGGAAGCTGGAAATTATTACAACCGACTTATCTGGGCAAGCCCGCAAGGAGAAATTTTACAGTATAACAAACGCCACCTTTTCACTATGGCAGGCGAGGAAAAAGTTTATACCGCTGGCGCAGAAAAGCTGATAACAACATTACACGGTTGGCGCATTTGTCCAATGATTTGTTATGATTTGCGTTTCCCGGTTTGGGTGCGCAATACAGAGGAATATGATGTACTAATCTTTGTTGCCAATTGGCCCGCAGCGCGTGCCCAGCATTGGCAAAAGCTATTGCCTGCCCGCGCCATAGAAAACCAATGCTATGCTATTGGTGTAAACAGAATTGGTATTGATGGCACTGAAAAACCCTACCAAGGCGACAGCCAAATCATCAACCCCATGGGAGAAGAAATCCTGAATCTTGCTGCTGCCGATGACACCGCCACCGCCACCCTCTCCTATGAAGCCCTTACCAAAACCCGCAGATATATGCCCTTTTTGAAGGATAGGGATGGGTTTTCAATGATAGTTTAAAGTTGGAAGTTTAAGGTTTAATGTAGAAGCTGCCTAGTTTTGAGTAATATTGAACAGGGCAGTGTCCCCCGCTTGCGGGGGTGCAGGGGGTGGAATTAAAAATAGTTTTTCCTTTGAAGTTTTCGTTTGGAGTGCCACCTATTGAAGCAAGGAAAATTATCTAGATTTGCATCTTACTGACTAAATCAAATTATGAGATATTGGGTTTATGCGCCTGGCTATAATGCTAGCCACTGGGATGAATTTTATTCTAAAGGAATCATGGGTTTAGGTTGGGATGAATTAGGTGATTTGAACAACTATCAAACTAAGGAAGATATTGTAAAAAGGCTTCAAGAACTTGAAAAAACTGAAGGTTCAAAAAAGAATGATGCTACTGCAAATGATGAATTTAAAAACGTGATGGCAATTGGTGATATAGTTTTTGTTAAAACCAAGCGAGATGAGTTTATTGGATATGGAATTGTTTCGTCTGATTACTATTATGATGACTCAAGAACAGACTTTAAAAAATGCAGAAAAGTTGATTGGCAAAAAAAAGGAATCTGGAAAGCCAATCATA
>JAPLCZ010000016.1 GCA_026391915.1 Bacteroidota bacterium
GAGACCAAATAAAAGAGGTAAAGAAATATGCGAAATTGGTGTATCCTAAAAATGACCTGAATTCCCAAATATATAATTCCAAAAAGTTTATTGAGGCGGCTACCAACGTCTCTAAATTGCGGGATTTACTAAGCCAGGTGTATGATTTTGTGAATGACGCTGACCGCAAACAGCTGTTTTTTGATAAGGGATACACCCAAACTGCGTTAGATGCCTTACTAACCATAGCTGAGACCATAAGAGTAAAAAATAATGAGTTGGTAGCCACCCAAACGGATAGGCAAAATAGCACGCAAACCCGCATTGGGGCTCATAATGCGCTTTATGCAAAACTTAAATATATAAAAACTTGCGCTGAGGTGGTGTTTTTGAAAAATGCCGCCAAGCGCAACCTTTTTAGCCTTGTAGTAAAAGGAAAACCGCTGCCTACTATTTTCAGTTTTATAGTTACTGATAGCCACACGGGCAAAAAACTTAGGGGAGCTATCATCACCATAACAGGCAAAAAAGAATATGCCCCCAAAACCACCTCAAGTAGGGGAACTGCAAAATCTAAAATTGCCAATTGCAGCGAGAAGGTGGATATTTTAATCACCCACCCTGACTATAGCAATGAGAATTTAAGTGGGTTTGAGGTGAAGTTGCGGGAGGTGAATGAGGTGAATATTGAAATGTAATGTTGGGGCAAAAAAAAGCCCCGCCGGTAAGGGCGGGGCTTGGTTTTCATAGGTGGTAGGGTTAGGGGGTTATTTCTTTAAAAAGTTTGAATGATAGACTTTATCCTCAGACTGGATTGACAGAATATACATACCGCTTATCAAATCTTTAGTTGAGACTTTTAATTGCTTAACACCATCTTCCATCGTTTCTTCTTTCATTACCTTACCAGTAATATCTGATATAGTTACCTTGCCATTTTTTACTGCCTCAGATATCTCAATGTTCAACTCAGTATTTACCGGATTTGGGAACAGCTTCAAACCGTTTTCTTCTTTAGTTTCAGATATACCAGTAGTGTTGGATTTCTTACATGATATAACTTGAACAACCAAGTATCCACACGCTGTTGTATTTTTACAATGGTCATAAATACAAATTGTTATTACTTTCCAGCCTGTACTACTAAATGTATGAGAATAGGTTAATGGCATTGACATAGTGTTAATATATGATGCATTGCTTATAGTGAGATCTCCATAATCAATTGATAAATCTAATTGACAACTAGTAATACAATCATAGTTTACAGTAAAAGACATTGGGTCTCCAAGGCATATCTGCCCCCCTGTATATCCCACAATAGGTTCGCAGCATTTTTCAACTTGGTATGTATGGGTTTCTTTAATGCACCCATACTGATCTACAATAGTAAAATCAAAAGAGGTATTGGCTGAAATTGTTTGCGTTATAATAGGGTTAGAAATAATACTTCCGCTTGCATCTGTCATCTTGGTACCGCTTGCATCTTGCCAAAAACATGTAGCTCCTACACCAGCATTCGTGAGGTAAGAACTTCCATCTAATGTTGCAGAATATGATGATTGACCGCAAACTGTTACAATGGGCTCTAAATAAGCTACTGGAGGCGGCGAAACAGTTACAGTAAAATGAACTTCAGCGATTTTGCACCCATACTGGTTATAACATTGAGCAGAGTAATCAACTGCATCATTTGAGGTTTCATTAATAGTAATAGATTGTGAAGTATTGGTTAGGTCAAGATTTCCGTTTCTATACCACATTGTGGTATGAGTAGCATAATATGAAGCCCAATAATATGCATCTTTTAAATCCAGTAAGTCAATGCAATCTGTAGTTAAAGTTTGTGTTTCACCATAACAGAAATGTTTATTTATATTTACAATAGCAGGTATTTGGCATGATGGACAAGTGTTTTCTGCTTCAACACTAAAGGTTGGGTAAAGGTCACCATTTATGTTGGCATACAAATAATCGTTTGATAAAGTACCTAGAGAGGTCGCCACTAATTGAAATGTTATTACTGCCACATTTAATTCAACCCCATCACATTCTTCGGTTAAGCCATAACTTGAGCCTGATGCTGTATTTCCGTTTACATCTGTTGTAAATAGATAGAGTGCATTTGAAGGTGTATTCGGAGGTTTGGGACTAGTATTATTTATATCTGTTAAGGCTCCAACAACATATCCACCTCCTACGTTTGGCAATATTTGAAAAGGATACTTTTCAACATAACTCCCATTACCATATACTTTAAAGAAAACCTTAGTCATACCAGTGGTTGTCGTACTATATTTGGCAATAAATGGAACCTCATTTCCGGAAGAAAGATGTTCCATATTACCAGTAAATGTAATTTCATTTGGACCAGTTTTAATTACAGACGTTGCTTTCCCATTAATTAAACCCGAAGAGACCCCAATCTTTTTTGCCCACTGGAAAGCTCCAGTGCTACTATTTACGCTAAATACCATAATATGATTATCAACTTCACCTACCACAACAATAGATTGGCTGGCACCACTACCCACTTCCACAACACTCTTTGCAGATTCAACAACTGGCGAGTTTTGGGTATCATAATACTCTTTAAACCATACTTTATTACCCAGAGGATTAAGTCTTAAGATAAACATTTTTTTATCATTTGCATTATGAGTATTAGAAGAATAGCCAGTAATAATATAATCTCCATTAGCAGCTAATGATATATTTTGTGCTATATCATGATAATTACCTTGGGAGCTTACTTTGTATAATCTTGTCCATTTAGGGTTACCAAATTCATCTACTTTAGAAACTTGTACAGCAGAAGATGTATATTCATAATTGCTATTGTACCATTGTCCAGAAGATTTATAACCAGCTCCTATATAATACTCTTTCTGTCCTTGCCCTTCAAGGGCTGTTATAATACTATTACATCCTGATACATATTTATTTTTGGGACTGGAACCACTGTTATCTTGTACATTATCGTGAAGAATAGTTTCCCAATTAGGAGTAAAATCAAATTTCATTGACATAATAGTGAACTGGCCAGTAGGTACTCCAGTATAGGGGGTTTTGTAATCTCCCGACCCAATTACCAAAACCCCTTCACCATAAGTTATACAATTTGCAAAATTGTTGTCGTATTGATCTTGTCCAGTTAAATTGACAGTTCCGTCGGAATTCAATTTTAAAACCTGTCTTTTAATATGATTACCCTGATTAAGACCCGCATACCACCAATAGGTGCCTAAAGCATATATATTACCACCATAAACAGTAATACCCCTTGGATTTGTCATTCCTTTATAGCCATATTGAAATTGTGCATTACCCCTAAAACAGAGTAATAATAAATAACTGATTATAATTAATTTAAAAGTTTTCATTTTGTTTATTATTAGTTTGTTTTTGTTTATCCCCTACTCTATTCTTTTAAAAGGCTTTTCTGGGTTGCGCCTTTGGCTAGATGCAATAAAATTAGACTTTTAGTGTAATAATATACCTCCAGTTAAAGTTATTGTATTTCCATTAACACCAACGTTGGTTACATCCCCAGTCCCTTGATGATTTATGATACCGTGATAACTACTAAGAGGTCCACAATAATTTACTTCATGCCCACCTAAGTCTATAAAAGAAATACACACATCTATAATACCACATGGGTTTACTTGTAACTGATTCGAACCAGTAAAGCAGAACGTTTCTCCAGGCAATAGAGTGTGGCACTCTCTCTCCACCTGACCCTGTAAGCAATTGCCCATTGGGTCTGAGTATAATCTATCAACACATACTGTATATGGCCATGGTGACCAAGATGTATTAGTAAAGCAAACTGTTTGTGCGTTGGATGCAAATCCTACAATCAATAGGACGATTACAGATAAAATTTTAAAAGTTTTCATTTTGTTTGTTATTTAGTTTGTTTTTGTTTGTTCCCTACTCTAATTTTTTAAAAGGCTTTTCGGGTGCTTCCTTTGGTGTAAGAAATTGCAATCGTTTACAGCATCAAAACTCTGCAAAAGGCTTTTTAAAAAATTTGAGAATGAGGGAACGCGTTGACCCTTTTTAGGCAACGTAGGGGTTTGGCGGGTAAA
>JAPLCZ010000251.1 GCA_026391915.1 Bacteroidota bacterium
GGTTGAGGGGGGAGATATTTTCTCCAGTGTTATCACCTTCAATTCCTAAACTCTCATACAAACTGCGCCCTGCCTGTATGGGGTGCAAATAGGGTAGGGGATGTACCATAAAAGGTCTGTAATAAACAGGGAAGATGGTAAATTTTATGGTAGTGGGCATGGGGCAAAGTTAAAGTGATGAAGAATTATAAATTTTAAATGTAAAATTGTGGTGAAATAACAAATATTATGTCTTCAGTTTTTGAACGCTTAAAACGCAATGACCGCGTAGAATTTTTTAGTGATGGTGTACTTGCTATTGTGGTAACCCTCCTCTGCATTGAACTAAAAGTGCCACATTTAAAAGAAAATGCAGGTGCCAAAGAACTCTATGAAGGGCTTTGGGAAATGCGCCATCAGTTCATTGGTTTTATTATGAGTTTTATGTTTGTGGTGATGCTGTGGACAAGCCATGTTCTCTTTTTTAAAACCGTAACTGCCATTGATAATAACCTCACATGGCTTAATAATATCCTGCTTCTGTGCGCTTCCTTTATGCCTTTTTTATCTTCACTAATTGGTGAGCATATGTTTAACCCTTTGGCGTGTGCCATCTTTGGCGGGGCCATTACGGTGGTATCTGGAGTGCTATATTCTATGTGTATCTATGCACACAAAAAAGGGTTATTTACGGACTATATTGATTTTGAAAAATTCTATAGCAACATAAAACTCATTGGTATTCTTGCTTTGGTAAACCTACTCTCTATACCGCTTTCTTTTTACTCCCCACTGCTGGCAATGATATACTATATTTTGTTTTTGATAGTGGGGGTAACCCTTGGTTGGCGTGTGAAATTAGCCCAAGTGCTTGAAGGCAAAAAAGAAATAATGTTAGATGAATAAGATTAATAATTATGAGTAAAAACAAAAATAACGGTGGACTTATTTATAGCACCAACCCTGATTTTACCCCTGAAGAATGGGACGATTCTCAGGAAACTTTACCGCCCACACAACAAACCCTTTTAGTACAAAAAAGCGTAAAGGGCAGGGCAGGCAAAGTGGCTACACTTATCACTGGTTTTGTGGGTAAAATGGATGATTTGGAAACTCTCTCCAAACTCCTTAAAAATAAATGCGGCGTAGGCGGCAGCGCCAAAGATGGAGATATATTAATGCAAGGAGATATAGGAAAAAAAGTAGCTGAAATCTTAAGAAAAGAAGGGTATAAGGTGAAGGGAGGCCTTTGAACAGAGTTTGAAGTTTAAGGTTCAAAGTTTAAAGTTGGGGGAACAACAAAGATGTTTTAATATTGCATTGAAATAAAAAGACACTTTGTATAGTATTTAGAAATAAAATATGAAAAAGAACTTACCAAAAATTTTAATGATTGTTGCAGTAGTTGCAACAATTTTAGCGAGTTGTAAAAAGAATAACCAAACAGCAGACTTTGATTATTCCGGTTGTAAATATATTGATTATGACAATGATGAAACGGAGATAACCTTTACTAACAAATCACAAAAATCTACTAGCTATGAGTGGGATTTTGGTGATGGAACGAAGTCAACTGAACTCAATGCTAAACATAAATATAAGGTAGGAAGTTTTACAGTTACCCTAACATCAAATGGAGAAGAGGGAGTAAAATCTGTCTCAAAAAATATTGCCATTGTGGATAGGGGTAGAATCAGAATTACCAACATTACTCTTTATGCTTTCAATGAAAAAAAGAAATATGACCCATCAGATGGACCAGATATATATTTTAGCATGTCAGTTGGTCCATCTGGAGTAGACAAATCTAAAGTTGTACAAAATGTAACCCATGCCGATTTACCTTTAAAATTAGAAATTGGTGCTGATTGGTTTTATAGCTTACAGCATTTTGAGCAAAATATGTATATGGGCTTTTCTGATTATGACAGTGGTGGTGGTGACGGCATGGGTGGTATAAATATACCTCAAAATAAATCTTTTCAGCCAGAAAGAGATTGCGATAATGGGTATAAAAACAAAACTATAAATGTTCAAATTGGTGAGGGGGATACAGCGGTAAAATTTTCTTATGAAATAGAAATAAGATAGGAAATTATACGGTCTAAATAAAAAAAGTCTCGCACATAAAGCGGGACTTTTTTATTTATGCTTGGCTTCAACCAATTTTAAACTTTAAACCTGCAACATTAAACTTTCTACTTCCCTTCCCCATAAACCACCCCAAGCAAAGTTTCGCCAACGGCTTTTAGGGTTGCCTTATCAATAATACTCATATTATCTGCTGTGGTATGCCAGTAATCTGCAAAACCTTTGGGGCGCAATGCGTCATAATCCACAATATCTATAGTGGGGATTTTGGCTGTTTCGTTAATGTGTATGTGGTCATCAGTAATGCCTGCTGTGGGTTGGCTGATAAACAGATTTCCATAGCCCAAATTATTAGCTTGTTGCCAGACATTCTCCACCACTGCTTTGGCAAATTGCATTGATTTCCCCTCCATTAAAAACCGTGAATTCCTTGCGCCTACCATATCCAATAAAATCCCGAATTTGGGTTTATTGCCATCCTTAGGGTAGGTGTTTGCCCAATGCTGTGTGCCCAGGCAAAAGGTGTTATCATCACGCACTTTTTCCCACTCTGGTGCGCCATAATCTTCCACATCAAAAAAGACAATATCCACCCCAACGCCAGGGTCTTTTTGGGTGATGATTCTTGCCATTTCTAAGATAACCCCAACCCCGCTAGGGCCATCATTAGCGCCATCAAAACTTAGGTGCTGGCGTTTAGGGTCAGGCTCTTGGTCTGCCCATGGGCGGGTATCCCAATGAGAGCAAAGCAGGATTCTGTTTTTCCTTTCTTTATGAAAATAGGCAAGGATATTTTTGCATTTTAATGAGGTACCATTGTAGGCCGTAACTTTAGTTTCCTGCATCACCACATCAGGCATATAGGTCTTTAATTTTTGGTAGAGATAGGCAGCACATTTCTCCTGTGCCTCCGTATTGGGGATGCGTGCCCCAAACCCCACTTGCGTATTGATGGATTGGTAGGCACTATCCTCATTAAAACCAAAACCATTGGCGGGTTTTACCTCAGTAGAATCTGGTTTTGTATGGTTGCTGTCATCTGTTTTTTGTTCTTGATTACAAGAAGCAAAAACCAAAACTGAAGCAAGAAAAAGGTATGATAAATTCTTTAACATTAGTGGTGAGTTATGGCTGGCAAAGTTAATCCTGAATTACTTCCCTTGCTTATACACCGGCACTGTAGAACACGGCTCCCCATACATAATACTTTTTGCATAAGGTTGCAGTAGCCTGATGGCATCCACATAGGCAGAGGCAGGGATTTCTTTATCACCACAACCCTTAATCACCACTCGCCTCCCCGCATAATCCGCAGGACTGATTTCATTCAACTTTTTTTGGAAATAATTGGAGAGCAATTCCGCTTTGGTGCCTGAAATAAAATAGGCGGCAACTCCCTCAATATGCGATGCAATAATCATATAAGCCCATAGCGGAACTATGGCATCCGCAGAGCAATAGATGGCAACCAACTTATCTTTGTACTGCGCCCAATCATAAGTTTCGGCTTTCTCTCTAAAGTCTTTTTCTTTTACCACCATCCCCATAAAAAGCCAATCTTTTATATCAATCTCTACGAGTTCTTGGGTTGGGTAAAAATCCTCAAGGTCTATGGTGATGATGCCACTTTGGGCAACTCTGTTTACTAATTCTGCCATGATGTTTTATTCTGTGGGTGGCTCAAACAAACCGCCGCCCCTGCTGCTGTTAAAATTAATTCCTAAATGCTTAAACGCTTTTTCGGTTGCCTCCCTGCCACGGGGGGTGCGTTTTAAATATCCCTCCATAATTAGGTAGGGTTCATAAACCTCTTCTATGGTGCCGCCTTCCTCGCCCACTGCGGTGGCAATAGTGGTGATGCCCACTGGCCCACCATTAAATTTATTGATAATTACATTCAGGATTTTATTATCCATTTCATCCAACCCATGTTCATCTACATTAAGGGCTTTGAGGGCATATTTTGCCACCTCCAAAGTAATAATTCCGTTGTTTTGGATTTGTGCAAAATCCCGCACCCTGCGCAATAAAGCATTGGCAATACGCGGAGTGCCACGGCTGCGTTTTGCAATTTCCTGAGAGGCGTCTTTGGCAATCTCAACATTTAATATTTTGGCAGAACGCAGGATAATACCATGCAATAATTCTGTGGGGTAATACTCTAACCGCAATGTAATACCGAACCTTGCCCGCAGCGGGGCAGTAAGCAAACCGGAACGCGTAGTTGCCCCCACAAGGGTAAAAGGATTGAGCCCAATTTGCACAGAACGGGCATTAGGCCCACTCTCCAGCATGATGTCAATTTTGCAATCCTCCATGGCGGAATAAAGATATTCCTCCACCACAGCGCTGAGGCGGTGGATTTCATCAATAAATAAAACATCACCTTTCTCAAGATTGGTAAGCAGCCCCGCAAGGTTGCCGGGTTTATCCAGCACAGGGCCGGAAGTTACCCGCACATTTACCCCCATTTCATTACCAATAATAAACGCCAAAGTAGTTTTGCCCAGGCCGGGGGGGCCATGCAAAAGCACATGGTCAAGGGCTTCATCGCGCTGCTTTGCGGCTTTTACAAAAATTTTGAGGTTATCAATTATCTGGCTTTGCCCAGAGAAATCATGGAAACTATCAGGGCGCAACTCCTTATCCTTTTCCTTATCAAGGGCTGATAAAATATCTATATCTCGGATGGAAGATGGGTCTGGCGCTGACATACGGCAAAATTAGGGGATGGGGAAGTTTAATGTTTAAAGTTTCAGGTTTAATGTTATGCAAAAACCTCCAAGGTTTTTAAAACCTTGGAGGTTTCCTCCCGAATTTATATAAATAAAAAAGGCAGGAACCCACTTCCTGCCTTAAACTCACTAAAAAACATGGGTTATGCCAACCCGAGTTAGTCTTATATATTTTTATGTATTCAATGATATACCGCCAGAAATATCTCCTAAGCCTGCGGGATTAAGCCCTGCGGCTTTGCCCACAAAAGGTGTTAAGGTTGGCAAGCCCTGAAAGTCCGCAGCGCGGGAGGTGCTGATATAAACCGAGGCTATAATCTGCCCTGCATGGATAATATTTAGTTGATTTCCGTTTTGCTGAAACTCATAGCCAGCAGTAGCAAGCATATATACGCCTGCCCTAAAAGAAGAGCCCGTAACAGCATCAAAGCTACCATGCACAGTGCCGCTTGGGCGGGTGCCATATATATCAATATTAGGCATAACACCAAGGTGTGTGCTAGGGTTAGTTTCACTTTTGGTAGCAGGAAAACCGCTTTTGTTAATAGTAGCCAAATCACCGTCAGCCACGGCATCTACGTAGTCAGCAGTTTTAGTAAATTTAATCTTCCAATCTGCTTGGGCGTTTTCAAAAGCGCCTTTTGCAATTTCACCGTTTTGCTTATAGGCAAGGTAGGTGGTGTGTAGCGTGTTGTTTACTGTGGTAAGAGTACCTGTGGGGTAGGGTAACATTGGGAAACTTGGCGTATTGGTGGTTAATAACGGGATGACAATACCCCCTAAGGTATACTGCTCATCTGCGTTTTGTTTCATGAATGCATGAGAGACGTGTTCTTTGATTTGCATAAAATTTAGTTTGAGGTTTTAAAATGTTGGGGGCAAAAATAATTGTGGCATTATATATCTTCCAAAAATAATAATTTGGCAAATCCGCCCACCCATCAGAGAAATGGAATCTCTGATAGGAGAAACCCATTCCCCGTACGGAAAAACCAATTCTTCGTACGGGTTTTCCTAATCTCCCATCGGAGAATGAGAAAACCCGATGGGAGAAAGCAATTCTCCGTAGGGAGAATGCCAATCACCGATGGGAAAAACCGATTTTCCGATGGGAGAAAGAGAATCTCTGATGGGTATGGGTTTTTGTTTTAGTTTTGAGGGGGAATAAAGGGGTGTAATCTACCTACCACTTCTTTGGAATATGAGAATCTTAATAGTTATATCATTTCTTACTTTGAACTTTTATGTTGCCTTTGGGCAAGAGATGAATCAAGAAAATCAGAAATTGATTACGGATTTTATTGAGTGTATTAAATATAAAAAGAAATCAACCATTAAAGTTGCTTTTCCTTTACACATGCATTATCCAGTACCCTATATAAAGAATAGGCAAGAGTTCATAGATAGGTTTGATGAGCTATTTGATGATAGTCTTATAAATATAATTGTTAATTCAAACCCTTCTAAAGACTGGACTGAAATGCCTAATAATGATTGGGATGGAGATGGACGTGGATTCAGGTTTTTAATTGGCCAAATATGGCTAGGATGTGATGGTGAATTAACTGGTGTTAATTACGACACAGAAGTACAATGGAAGAAGAGGCTCAAATTGCTTCAATTAGATAAAGATAGTCTTCATTTCTCAATTAAAGAATTTGAAGTGCCGATTTATATATTAGAAACAACACATTACAGAATCAGAATTGATTTTGTAAACCATGAAAATATCCGCTATGTTTCTTGGCCTATAGGTAGTAAAATGAGTGATGAACCTGATTTGATTTTAGATAGAGGACGATATATAACGGAAGGTACAGGGGCTAATCATAGTTTTAAATTTCGCCATTTTGGTTATGTTTACAAATGCTATATAAGAGTTGTTGATACTGATGATTCTCCTCCAGCACTATTAACTATTTCCAGGGGGGACGAAATAATTTTGTCAGAGAAAGCTAGAATAATAGGTAGATAATCCAAGCTTGGACGCTTGAACTAGCAAAAGAACTTGGCAAGTGCTGTAACATTAAACCTTAAACTCGGAACTTTAAACTTTACCCCCCTACTCCCTAATCGCAATAGTGCCTCTAATTTTATAGAAGGTGTATTTGCTAAAGCTGATGTCGCTTTCAAACCCCTCTGCAAGGATGATTTCGTCTTTGGTTTTTACCCGCACAAATTTGTTGCTATGTACCTTATCGGTGTTTTCGTCCCAGGTAAGTTCTTCGGTTTTTACGGTATCTCCTTTTAGGTTTACCACCTCCACATTTTTGCGCACTACCGTAATGCCTTTGCTTAGGTAGCGTATGCCGTAATCTGCCTTTAGCCTTGCGTTTATTTTCAGGCTTTTATCATAGAAATTTACCTTTAAGCCAATGGGCATTTCCACTATGGGGTCGGTAATAAAGCGGACTAATTTGGGGGTAATGAGGCGGGCTTTTACGTGGGCAGAGTCGGAATAGATAGCATCTACGCCAGTAGAAACTTCTTTGAGGACTTCTGTTTTGGAGAGTTTGTTTACTTTGGCGGGGTCGTTTTTTCCGCAGGAAAAAACGAAGAGGGAGAGGAGGAGGAGGGTTTTAAAGACCTTACCCCAACCCCTTACCTCATCCGTCCTTCGGACACCTTCTCCAAAGGAGAAGGAGAAAAAAGGAGAGGGGCAAGAACGCACTGAAGTAACCTCGGAGGTTAAAGTCCTCTCCTTTGGAGAGGATTTAGGTGAGGTTTTTACTATCATTAATCAATCTTCCTTTTATAAAACCAACCCATATCATAAAGGTGGAACCCTAATGATAAGCGCACATAAGTTTGGTTGATGAGGTTGGTGGAGAGGTTGCCAATGCTTCCGGCAGTTACACCAAAATCAATAGCGGTTACTTTTCTGTAAATACCACTTAATGGGTCGCGGACAGAAATAGGGAATCCCATCCCGTAACTCACACTAATATCATCTGCCTGTTTGCCATTGAGGGTGAAAAATGTTTTGCCGTATTTCACGCCACCACGGTAGGAAACTGAGTTAAAATAACTCAAAAAATCTTTGCTAAATTCTGTTCTGGATTTAGGAGTCCACTCTGCGCCTACAGAAACATAATAGTTATTTTTGAGGGTATCTTGCCTATCAAAATATCTGAATTTACTCCAAGTGGTATAATTAAAATCAGTACTCACGCTAAAGTTTTCATTCTTCTTAAAGCGCATCCCAAAACCATATTTGCTGGGCATCATAATGTCGGTTCTGTTGTATGATGTATCCGCCAAAGTCTGGTGGATGCTACCATATTGGCTTGGATAAACATAAGCCAGATATTCCTGCGTTGCCTTGGTGTAGCCCGGCATACTGGCAGTACCTCCAAAACTAATTTCATACTTATTATTTTTGGTAGATTTCTTCACCACATCAGAGTCGTGGGTGTAGAAAGTATATTTATAAATAGCTCCAAAATCGTAGTTCAATCCGCCAATAATATTGGTGATATTTTGTTGCAGATAAAGAGGCGTATCAGTATTATTAATATGGTAAAGATGCGTTACGGATTCCCTCCCAAAAATATAACCTACGTTAGCTCCTACATAAAGCTCATTCTTATAAGTTTTCCCTGAAAGTTTTTTGCCCAATAGTTCTTTTGATGTTCCTAAAAAGAATTTAGAAAAGCCACCGCTACCTGTAAAATTTTCTGTGCTTTTATAAGGTAAAGAACTCTCCGTTTGGCTGAAATAACTAATGCGGCTAAGGGGGGTTAAGCCCATATGCAAGCCCCACTGTCTATGAGTATCCAATGGTATAGCAAATCCAAAATAAGGTACATTATAATCAAGGTTTCTATAACTATTGGCTGCTGTTTTATCAGTGTAAAACCGCACATTCAATCCTGTTTCAAAACTATATGAGCCCAGCTTTGCAGAGGAGGCAGGGTTGGTTAAACTAAACTCATTGCTATCTAAATGGGCAATGGCACAGCCACCCATACTTTGGTTGCGGATGAAAGTGCCGGGGCTTGCTGTTTAAATTCAACAGTGCTGGTTTGCGAAAAAGAAATAAAAGCAATAAAAAGAAATAGAAAAGTGAAGGAAATCTTCAGCAGTTTATGATGCATTTGTTTGTAGTATTTTATTTAATCCTGTTAAGGTGAGCTCAGGGATGAGCTCTGTTTTGGTTTTTAAGAATTGCGAAATATAACGCCCATCACCCCCGGAAAGGATACAGCGCAGCGCAGAATATTTTTTGTTGTAGTCGGTAATGAAACCTTCTATCTCATTCACCACACCATTAATAACACCACTCGCAATAGACTCCTCTGTGGTTTGCCCAATCAAGGAAACTTTATTGGGGAGTTCTATCAATGGGAGTTTATCTGTGAATTGATTCAATGCTTTTAACCGCATCATAATTCCCGGGGAAATTGCACCGCCAAGGTATTCTCCTTTGGCATTAATGAAATCATAGGTGTTGCAAGTGCCAGCGCTTATCACCAAAACATTTTCTTTGGGGAAAGCATTCTGCGCCCCCGCGGCTAAGGCTATTCTATCTTGCCCAAGCGTATCTGTGCTTTTATATTTTATGGTGATGGGCAAATGCGTTTCTCTTTGAAAAAACACGCAATTTCGCGCTTTGCCCTTTAGGTAAGAAATAATATGTTCCGGCAACGCCACCACCGTAGCCACTATAATCGCCGCAAATTCATATTTATCCAGATGCTTATAAAGATTTTGCAAAGGCAAGGTAGGGAAGTTGAGCACCTCCACCAATTGAGCACCATTAAAAATCCCGATTTTGGTGTTTGTATTTCCTACATCAATGGCAGCATTCATTGATTATATAGTAGCAATACATTTAAGCTCAATCCCTATTGGTGTGGGGAGGCAATTAATTTCTATAGTAGTGCGGCATGGTGGATTTTCTGCAAAATACTCCGCCCATATTTTATTGTAAATAGGGAAGTCATCCTTCATATTAGTAAGGAAAACGGTTACGTCAATCAGCTTATCCCAACCGGAACCTGAGTCCTCTAAAATTGCTTTTACATTGGCGAAAACACTATGGCATTGTTTGGCTATATCATAAGAAATGATGTTGCCATCAGCGCCTAACTCCACCCCGGGTATTACTTTAGTGCCCCGTTCCCTTGGCCCAACCCCTGATAAAAAAAGGAGATTACCCACCCGCCTTGCATGTGGATATAAGCCCACCGGCTCAGGTGCTTTATTAGAATTTATTACTTCTTGGTCTGCTGACATTTTACTCTTAATTATAGCGCGAAATTAGGTAGAAAAGTGGGTTGGTTTGCCATGGTTGGCGGCACACAAAACATAATTTTTCTCCCATAAAACAAAACAAATTCTTTAACCAACAAATTCCCTTTTTTGTTTAAAAGGAATTAGTGTCGTTATAAATCCTTTGCTTTAATTTTTACAATTTTACCATTACGTGAGATAACTAAATAACCACCTTCTTTTTTCTTGGCTTCAATTAATCGCGTTACTGCTAAATGAGTCCCTTTTACAATCTGTGCCCTTAGTTTTTTTATTTCTGCTTTGGTCATTTTTTTAAAATTTCATTATACAAACTTAAATCATAAATATTTGAGACTACTGTTTTAAAGCCCTCTGCAACAAACTTTGAAGGCGTTAATGAATTATCAAAAATCATCCAGTTATCACATATTGGGATATACAATTTTGATAAATTGAGTATGCCTGATGTATATCTTCTTTTTATAGTTTCTTCAGGTATATTATGCCCCCCGGAAAGTACTCTTGTCTTTACTCTTTCTATAGCAAGTTCTGCGGAGCTTAGCCAATAATAGATTAAGGTTACATAATAACCTTGTCGTTGTGCTTCTGAGATAAGTTGTGCATATGTTCTGGTAGCAAGTGTAGTTTCAAAAGCAAAATCTATTTTTTTATCAATTAATGATTTAATCCTTTCTAACATAATTCGTCCTGCTTTAACTGCTACCTTATCAGCCTGAAAAGGAGATAACCCCCGTGCAATTTCATCGGCATTTACGAACTCTTTGCAATTTAGCATTTCAGGCAATAAAGTATAGGAGGCTGTTGTTTTACCAGCTCCATTACATCCTGCTATAACATATAGATTTGCCATTATGAATCGGGCTCAAAGGTAAAATACAAATAAGACTTATTCCCATAGAAAATTGCCTCTGCGTTATCCTACTCCTTAATCTTCTCCTGATATTTATTCGCATTCAGGGGGTCTAAATCTGGTAGGATTTGCAATGCTTTTTGTTTTTGAGAAGTGGGGGCATTGGCAAATAGATTCATGAGTTCATTGGGCTTCACCATAAAAAATTGGATGATGGCAAGGTTAAAAGGATTGGCATCATGCATAGTCTTTAAAGTCTCCAAACTCTTCATCACATTCTCCCTTCCTTTCTCCACATCCTGTTGCATTAAATCAAATCCTTGTCGGTGGTAATTGTACCATGCAGCGCGGTAGTCTTTATTTCTATCATCAGTAATAGCATTTAAAAGATAGTAGCGGTTGCGGTCATTTTTTTCTGTGCTTTTCCAACCCGGTGAGGTAGAACTCTGCGCTTGATTAGAAATATTTACTGCCTCATTGAGCTGTGGTGTGCCACCCATATAAGAGTATGAATCATTATCAACGGCAATAATATAATAAGCATAAAAGGCAAGCAGCGCAGTGAGTTCAGAGGTGTATGTTCCCTTCATGTATTGCAATGGAGAAAATTCTGTATAAGCAAACTCAATTGTTTTATCCAGATAATTAATCATGGAAGTGCTATAGCTTGTCCCAAAAATTGGGCGACTACTTGTTACCTGCAATGAGCCTGTATAAACTCCATTGTTTACAGCGGTAATAGTAAATAATAAAGCGCACTCAATCCTTTCATTGGTGTTGTAGGAGTTTTCACTCCATTTGCTATTATTCATAAACTCCCTAATGGAGTTTTCCAACCCTTTTAATGTCTTTTTATCAGCAAGGTTTTCTTTGGGTGCAATTACAGAAACATTGCACAGCAACTCCTGCCCAAAACAAGTGATGGAGGCAATGATAAAGAGTAATAAAAAGAGATTTCTTTTCATAGGTTTCAAAAATACTTTGTGGTTAGAAATTCTACAATATCTGTGGCAACTTCTTTTTTTGTTTTGAGAGGAAACTTCTTTTCCTCACCATCATTAGCAAGTATGGTTACCTGATTGGTATCAAACCCAAAACCAGCACCTTTGGTTTGTAATGAGTTTAAAACAATGCAATCGCAGTTTTTGTCTTTCATCTTTTGCAAGGCAAATTTCTTTGCGTTATGAGTCTCCAAACTAAATCCCATCAATACTTGTTTCTTCTTTTTTAGTTTGCCAAGGGTGGCAAGTATGTCGGTGTTTTTTATCAACTTCAAGTCTAATTGTTCTTTGCTTTTATCTTTCTTAATTTTAAGAGAAGCCACATCCAGCACCCTAAAATCTGCCACCGCAGCAGAAAGAATTGCGCCATTACATTTGGGGAAGATATACATACAGGCATCAAACATTTGTTGTGCTGTAGTAACGTCAGTTCTTATAATTTTATTGTGAGGGGTTGCCAGATTTACAGGCCCTGCTACCAAATGCACTATAGCGCCTGCCTCAGCCAATTGGTTGGCAATAGCAAATCCCATTTTGCCAGTAGAATGATTGCTGATAAACCTAACAGGGTCTATAGGCTCAAGGGTTGGGCCGGCAGTAATTAAAAAGGTTTTACCTTTTAGTTTGCTTTCCTTTTGCGGACTTTTTTTTTTAAGGCAGCCACTATTTCTTCGGGCTCTGCCATCCTGCCAATGCCGTGTAAGCCACTGGCAAGTTCACCATCATTGGGTTCAATAATGGTGGTTCCCCAAATCTTTAAAATCTCAATATTGTTTTGAACTGCGGGGTGCTGGAACATATCCCTATCCATAGCAGGGGCAATATAAATTGGGCATGTGGCAGAGAGATATGTTGCCATTAAAAGATTATCACATACGCCCAAAGCCATCTTAGAAATGGTATTGGCAGTACAGGGCGCAATGATAAAAATATCTGCCCAAAGAGCAAGCTCTACATGATTTACCCAAGTGCCTGATGCATCAGTATACTCGCAATAGGCAGGGTTTTTAGATAAAGTGGAAAGCGTAAGCGGTGTAATAAATTCCTTAGCACCGGGAGTAAGAATTACCTTTACTTCATGCCCGTCTTTAACAAGCAATCGGGTTAGGTATGCAGCTTTATAAGCGGCAATACTTCCACTTATTCCCAGCAGAATTTTCATAGCAGCCTACTATTTTTGGTGCGGATTGCGGAAATAAACTTTCCCATCTACAAACTCATCAGTAGCCTGAATGGTTACCTTAGGTTGTCTTTCATAGTAAGAAGAAATCTCAATTTGTTCACGGTTCTCAAACATCTCTTCAAGGTTATCCGTGTTGGGTGCAAACTCAGCAAGTTTTGCATGAAGCTCTTCCTTTTGAATCACCGCCAATTGGTTTGCTCTTTTAGCAATAATAGCAATAGACTCATAAAGGTTGCTTGATTTTTCTTCTACTCTGCGAAGGTCGCGAGGTTGAACTTCCAACTGTGTTGGTTTGTTAGTATTTGGTGTGCTCATAACTTTTCGTTTTTTATTTTATTAAGTTCAGTTGTTGCTTTTGTTAAATGTTTTTTTACATCAGTGCTATAAACTGAGGTTGCAAATTTCTCATTAAAATCGTTACAATACTCAATCAATTTATTGAGCCTTTCTGCTTTCTTGCTTTCAATGCTGTTACTTGCTAATTCCACCCCCGATTTTACTATGGTATATTCTATCAATTCCCTTTTTGGGGTGCTGGGGTAGCTATTAAGGTAAGAGTGCAATGACCAAACTGCTGCTTTATAATCTTCTATTTGGTAATACAACATGGCTGTGGCGTACTCCTTCTCTTCTATCTTTTGGGAGAGTTCATCAATATGTTTATTGCACTCCTCTGCACGTTTGGTATCAGGGTATTTATTCAAAAATAACTGAAAAGCATCTATGGCTTTTTGTGAACTTGATTGGTCTAAATCAGTAAGTGGTGACTCCAGATACAAACTATAAGCATAAAGATAATATGCCTCTTCTGCCTTCTCACTTAGTGGGTAGCTCTCAGCAAAATTCTTAAAATGGTAGGATGCCAATATGTAATTGCCCAACTGATAATGGCAGTTGGCAAACTGATAATAAATGTCTTGATTTCCACGGTACACCAATACCAATTCCTCTAACAAACCAAGGGCTTTGGTGTAGTCTTTCATCTCATAATATTTTTGATAAGCCTTGTATTTAAGGTTGATGTC
>JAPLCZ010000043.1 GCA_026391915.1 Bacteroidota bacterium
TCACCGGAACGCATTAACCCCGGGGATAAAGAACATACGATTACCAAAATACTTAAAGTGGTTTCTGGCTGCGATGCAGAATCTCTTGATAATATCGCCTCAGTGTATGGGAGTATTATCACTGCTGGCATACACAAAGCACCAACAATAAAGGTGGCTGAATCTGCCAAGGTAATTGAGAATACCCAACGCGATTTAAACATTGCTTTGATGAATGAACTCTCCCTTATCTTCGGGAAGATGGGCATCAATACTTATGATGTTTTAGAAGCCGCAGGAACCAAATGGAATTTCTTAAAGTTTAGTCCTGGATTAGTTGGTGGCCATTGCATTGGTGTTGACCCCTACTACCTCACCTATAAATCTTCTGCGGTTGGGTATCATTCCAAAGTGATATTAGCAGGCAGGCAAACCAATGATGGAATGGGCGCACACGTTGCCAAAGAAACCATCAAGCTTATTACCAACCAAGGCAAAGCACTTAAGCAGTCCAGAGTATTGGTGATGGGTGCTACCTTCAAAGAAAACGTATCGGACATTCGCAACTCTAAGGTGGCTGATGTGATTAATGAGCTTTGTTCTTTTTATGTAAATGTAGATATTATTGACCCCCTTGCATCAAGCGAGGAGTTCCATCATGAATACGGATATTACATCAAACCTAAACCAGAAGGGATGTATGATGCCGTGATTTTAGCCGTATCTCACAAAGAATACCTTGGCTATACTGAGGAGGATTTTATATCTCTTTGTGGCAAGGACGGAATCTTGATAGATATCAAAGGTATTTTCAGAAATAAAATGAAGCAGCTCACCTATTGGTGCATGTAGTATGAAAGTATTAGTAACCGGCGCAGCAGGCTTTATTGGATATCACCTCAGTAAATTATTAACCTCGCATGATTATGAGGTGGTGGGATTAGATGCCATCAATGATTATTATGATGTTAATCTCAAATACTCACGCCTACAAAATTTGGGGATTAATAAAGAGAATATCACTTATGGCGGCAAAGTTTCTGGCATTAAAAACTTCTCTTTTTATCAAGCCAAATTAGAGGACAACCCCACCATACAAAGTATATTTAATGCAGAGAAATGTGATGTTGTAATTAACCTTGCCGCACAAGCAGGGGTGCGCTACTCCATTGAGAACCCTTATGCCTATGTGGAGAGCAATATCGTTGGCTTCATCAATGTGCTGGAGGCTTGCCGTGCTAATACGGTGAAGCATCTTATTTATGCCAGCAGTTCATCCGTTTATGGGTTGAATAAAACAATGCCCTTTGCTGTAAAGGATAATGTTGACCACCCTATCTCCTTATATGCTGCCAGTAAAAAGAGTAATGAGTTGATGGCGCATACTTACTCTTATTTGTTTAATCTGCCCACCACAGGTTTGCGTTTCTTTACTGTTTATGGCCCATGGGGCAGGCCAGATATGGCACTCTTCATCTTTACCAAAGCCATTATAAATGGTGAGCCTATCTCTGTTTTTAACAACGGAAATATGCAACGCGATTTTACTTATGTGGCAGATATTGTAGAAAGCATTCGATTATTAATACCTCAAATCCCAACGCCAAATGCGGATTTTAATGGTGAAAACCCTGACCCCTCTATCAGCCTTGCACCTTATAGGGTTCATAATATTGGCAATAATTCTCCTGTAAAACTCATGGATTTTATTACAGAGATTGAGGACGCCACAGGCAAAAAAGCTATCATCAATTTTAAAGAAATACAGCCCGGCGATGTGCCCGCTACTTACGCTGATGTTACCTCCCTCTTTAATACCATAAACTTTAAACCCAAAACCAACATTAAAGATGGCGTAAGGGAATTTGTGAATTGGTATAAGGAGTATTATAAGGCATAGAGCATTGCTGATTTTATAGCAATTGGTATTTCTTCGGGTGCCATCAAACAGCCGTTTTACCCTGTACTGAAAATCTAGTATGCCATCAAACACTTGTATGAGCCTACCTTGAAAATACAAGTACCCATAGAAAACTTTTATTACGCGTACTTGAAAATACAAGTGCCCATAAAACACTTGTATAAGCCTACCTTGAAAATACAAGTACGCATCAGCACCCCTAAAAACGCGGTTTTACCTTAAAAGGCTAAAAGGGAATCCCCGCCTCTCCACACAATTATACTGCACCGGCGCTGCACCAAAGCGGCGGAAGAAGAACTCAAAATTGGGGCTCATACCGCTAACAAAATCAAAAGTACTGAGCTTATCAGAGAAATACCGGATTGCCTCCGCAGTCATAAACTGCATAGGGGCTTGCTCAATAAATTTCGGGTTTTTATTGGCGATAATGTAGTAGGCTGCATGGGCATCATGCAGCACCATGCAAGAGGCAGCAACTTCACCCTCTTTGGTGAGGATACTAATAATTTTAACCTGCCCCGTGGGATTAAGGGCGTTGAAAATCCTATGAAGTGCATCTAAGAATTTAGGTTTGATGAATTCTTTCCCATCTGCTTTATTGATGAGGAGAATTTCCTCCAAGTTCTTGGTATCAGCATCAATTTGCATCCTCAATTCTGCCCTCTCTGCCTTGCGGATTTCAGAACGCATTTTATCCTGATACTGTGTTTGGAGTTCCTCATAATTTGGGTTGAGGTTTAGGCGCAATGTGTATTTGCTTTTTAAATGATAGCCCGCCTTTGCAAAGGGTAAGGGGTAGTTAAAAGATGGATGCATATTATAACTAAAGTACTTAATGCCATCAGGGATTTTGGAGATGATGGCATCCACTATTTTTTTATAATAATTATACTTTTCGTAATCATTTTTAAACGGAACAGCTGCCATGCAAACTCCCCAATACTTACTAAGGATGGGTTGCAGCGCAATACTAAATCTGAATTTAGTCTCCACATAAATTGGGAAGATAGCAGTTAAATTATCAGCATCATCATACACCAAAATGCCCTGCCATGTGTGCGCAATAGCCGTGAGGAAATGATGATACAGAAACACCGAACCTTGCGGGGAATTCTCCACAACATTATTCCATGCTGCGGGGTTTATTGTATTGCCTTGGAGGATTTCTGTTCTCAATTCTCCTCTGTTTTTAGTTGTTTAAGTTCATATATCATTTGCATGATAACATCACGCCAACCTTCCCACTCTGCATGGTTGCTAAGGGCTTCATTATGCATAATAAAGGTGAATGTTCCTGCATACCTAAAGCAGCGTTGCAAATATATTTTAAAGGTTTCCAATGCCTCATTGGGAGATTGCTGTAAATAAGAAAGCATTGTTCTATCCATCACAAAAGCAGGGTGTATGGTGAGGGTTGTTTGTTTATTAGCTACCAAATCAAACCATAAATAAGGGCGTGCAATAAAGGTTGGGAAGCCAACAGATGAGTAGTTGCAAATGCTATAATCATCAGTAATGCCGGCAGCCAGCAAATGGTGGAAGGTATCCGGCAATTTGTATTTTACAAAATGCATCCTTGCGGTAGTAATGGGTTTGGATGTTACTTCTTCCAATAGCTCTTTTTGCTGTTTAATCATGCCTGCATTAGTAGCAGAATTATAGGATGGATGCACCCCCACTTCATACTTTTTAGCTATTCGTTGTATGAGGTTTTTATACAGTGGTTGCGTTGCTTTGTACCGCCCATCATGCCCTGAATTGCCATCACATAAAAAGAAGAAATGGGTTTTCTTTTTAGGAAAATTGGCATCAATAAAGTCATAGACATCATAGGGGTCTTTGCTATCCTCCATAAATTTTAACCTTGCCTTAAGGTTAGCAAAGCGCATGAACAAAATATCTTTTAGTATCCCTCCTTTAAGAATCTTCTTGCTTTTCCCTTTAAAGAGATAGGGGTTATCAATATCAATGGTAATTTTATAATCAAAGTAATTATTGCCAGCCTCAGGTAGCAAAGGGTTTTTATCTTTTAATAGCTTTAAAATATGTTGGGCATACACCTCCAGCAATGGCTGCTGATGATAGTTTTTCTTATACACCTCATAGCTATTCCATTTATACCTTCCGTGCTTATCCATCTTAGGTGAGGTGTATTTTTCATACTCTGTGAGTAAATAAAAGGCAGCAGAAAAAATATCAAACCCAAATGTGAAATTGGTTTTTGGCTGAGCCGTAAAGTGAAGCCTGAGTAATTCCCCTTCCTCAAACTTAACTACTTTAGGTGAGATGGTTTCTTCATCCAGCAAACCCTCATTGGGTATTACGGTATCCCCCAAACCATAGGGGTTTTCTTTGAGGTAATAAATTAATGAAGAAGCAGGGTAGCGCCCCATGGTAGAATTGATTTCACTTAACCCAATAACCATATAGTCCACCTTTAAGATGCCATCAAAAAGCACAGAAGCTATATACTCCAGTCGTGCTGATTTATTTTCTGTGGCTATTACAATCACTACTTTGTTGATAAAGATTTCAAAGGTAAAAGCAATGGATTTATTCTAACCCATCACCACAAATAAACCTATAAGGGGTTACTCTACCCAATCTGCTATAAAAAGGTTGGTATCATGCCCACCGCCGTTATGGCGGTTGCTGCAAAAAATCAATTTATCCCCTTTGTGAGAGAACATAGGGAAAGCATCAAATACTTTATCATCCGAAACTTTCTCCAGCCCAGTGCCATCAGTATTTATTAAATAAAGATTGAAGTTGAAGCCCTTTTTACCTGCGTGGTTGCTGGCAAATATTATCTTTTTACCTGATGGATGGAAACAAGGTGCCCAATTGGCTTTGCCTAAAGTAGTGATTTGTTTTAGCCCACTGCCATCCGCTTTAATAGTGAATAGCTCAAGTTTAATAGGCATTACCAAACCCTCTTTAAGTAACGATTTATATTCCGCAACATCCTCTTTTGTTTTTGGCCTTGAGGCACGGAAAACTATCTCTTTACCATCAGGGGAGAAGCTGCCTCCTCCATCATAACCTAACTCATGGGTGAGTTGTTTTAGGCCTGTGCCATCTAAGTTCATGAGCCAAAGTTCGGGGTCGCCACTGCGCATGGAGGTAAACACAATTTTATCTCCTTTGGGCGAAACAGTAGCTTCCGCATCATAGCCTTTTTGGTTGGTGAGTTTGCGGCGGATTTTACCCTTTAAGTTTGCCACATAAATATCATAGGTATCATAGAGAGGCCATACGTATTTATGGTCCTTGCGCTGCGCTGGTTTCAGGCAATCCTTAGAGCCCTCATGCGTGGAGGCGTACAGAATTTCAGTATCACCCGGCAAAAAAAAAGCGCAGGTAGTGCGCCCTTGCCCAGTGCTTATCATATCGGGTTTAAAGGTTTTGTCTTTGGGCTCTCCCGTAAGCGGGTAGTTGTAGATTTGGTCACAACCATTTGCCCAAGTTGGGTTATCACTCTGGAAAGAGAAAGATTTATCATCAAAACTAAAATAGCCCTCTGCGTTATTGGCAGCAAAAGTTAGCTGGCGTATGTTCTTAAAATGCTTTTCCGCAGGGAAACTGAGGCTTGCATTTACCGTATCACTCTTTGGTTTTTCTTCTTTAAACTCTTTGTTCTTTTCATCATCCTGCTTGGGTTTATTTTCGGTGCATGATGTAATAAAAATAAGTAGTGCTGCTACACAAATTAGTTGTTTTAACATTTTATAATATTTAAGTGGCAAAGGTAGAAAATAGAGGGGGTAAAAATTACTTTTCCTATTCCCCCAACAACTCCTTAGCAGTAGCAATATTGATATTGCTAGGGTTATTGCCCGCAATCATTTTTGCAATTTCATGGATGCGGTCTGTGGCAGAGAGGGGGCGCAATGAAGTTTGGGTGCTGCCCTTTTCGGTTTGTTTAAATACCAATAAATGTTGGTTGCCAATAGCAGCAATTTGTGGCAGATGGGTAATTGCCAACACCTGATGCTTGCGTGAAAGCTTCTTGAGCATATTGCCTACCCGCAAAGCAATTTCACCGGAAATCCCTGAGTCTATTTCATCAAAAATAATGGTTGGGAGTAGGGCGCTATCCGCCAATAAATACTTAAAACAAAGCATCAATCTGCTAAGCTCACCACCTGAAGCTGCATCTGCAACGGGTGCGGGCTGCATCCCTTTATTGGCAGAGAAAAATATGGCGGCTTTATCCAAACCAAACTCATTAAAATTCTCTAATGGCAATAGGTTTATTTGCACTACCGCATCCGGGATTCCCAATTCTTTGAGCATGGTGGCAAGCTCTTTTTCTAAAGTTGGTATAATCTTTTTCCTATTTGCAGTAAGCGTTTTGGCAAGCGCAGTAAGCGCATCTTTTTGTTCCTTTTGGTGGTGGGTAAGCAGCTTTATTTCATTCCCGAAATCCTCAATCCTGTTCACTTTTTCTTTGAGCTCAGTGCTGAAATTCAGGAGTTCTGCATCAGTCTTAAATCCATGTTTGTGGAGGATGTTATTATAGGTATTCAGGCGCTGGGTAAGCACCTCAAGGCTCATGGAATCAGAGCCAACAGTACCGTTAATTTCATCCGCCTCATGGTATAAATCCTTTACCTCTGCAATGATGGTTTCCATCTTTGCCGCCAACTCTTTTAAGGATGGGTTAGTGGCTAAAGCACTCAATTGTTTGCGCAAAATATTAAGCCTGTTGTAGATGCTGTTTTCATCATCATACACAGAGAAAACCAATTCGGTAAGCACAGCGCCAATTGCCTCAGCATTGCTAAGCAGACTAAAATCTTCTTCCAATTTTTGGAACTCACCTGCCACTGGATTGAGGGAATCAATCTCTGTGAGTTGAAAGATATTGTAGTCGTATTCTTTACGGGCATTGGCTACTTTTTCTTCCAGCAATGCCAACTCCTTT
>JAPLCZ010000273.1 GCA_026391915.1 Bacteroidota bacterium
GGGACATAGCTGCGTAATTATCCCAACTTACTTTAGAAACAGGGTCAGGTAATTCCTGCAACCAAGGGTTGTTTGCATTCTTACCATCTTTTATGGATAGTTTTTCATAGGTTACTATCTCCAAGCCTTTGCCTGAAGTAGTTTTTAGAGCCTCAGTAGCTGCTGCAGATGCATCTCCTTTAAAGGCGTGGCTGCCAGCAGTTGATGTTTCTGTAGTGATAAAGCCCATTTCAAGGCATTTCTCCCAGTAATCATCAAAGCTATCTTTGGTATTATAATAAGTTTTCTTCCAATTCTTTTTAAGATATTCATCATAAGCCATAGGTGTTTCCATCCATGTTAATAATGACTCTTCTGTTTGGCGAGTGCTGAAAATAGTAGAGATAGTAGGTTGTATCAAACTGATATAACCTGCTTTCGGCATGGCATCTCCCCAACTCTCAAGGCCATGGCTGTTTGGTGCTACATGCGTTGATTTATCAGCAGTTTCATCCAATCTTGTTGCTAAGTTAACCGTAGTTTTTACTTTGCCCCATCCGCTAACAAAAGCTTTTTGGTCAGGGTAGGTATAAACAGGATTAACATCATGCAGGATTAAAACATCTACTTTGCCAGCATTCATTTCTGCTACCAAACCAATCATGTCTTTATCATTGCCCATGTTTTGGTAAGATGGATTATCTATATCAATAGTATTTCCGTAGCTATCTAACATTGAGTTGATAGAGGCTACCAACACCTGATGATTAACATCGTTAGAACCACATATTACCAATGCTTTGCCTTTGCTTTTCCAAAGGGCTTTGGCAGTGTGCTCAATTGAATTACCACCTAACTCAAGGGATGAATTACCAGCTGCTGATGCGCCTGCATATCCTGCAATTAGGTTATGCAACCTCACCAACGCCTGCCCGTATTGAGAAGGGGAAAGTGTCACACGCATATCAGCATTAGAACCCGTTAGGCTCAGGTTGCTTTCAAATTGTACGTGGTATAAAAAATCTTCTTTCTTTAAAGTTGATTTACGTGATGCTGAATAAGCCTTAGTATATTCAACTGGAGAAATCCAAGTGCCTAAGAAATCTGCCCCAAAGCTGACAAGCACTTTTGCCTTATCAATCATATAGTTTGGGGTAACTGTTTTGCCAAAAGAAGCATTATGTGCTTCCCTCAATGCGTAAACAGAAGAGGCATCATACTGAATATGTTTTGCATTATACTTTTTGCAGAAGTCATCAATTACTGCCTGAGTAGTTGGGCTATTAATAGTGCCCGTTAATACTCTTACGCCAGTAGCCGATTTCAACGCAGCCATTACATCTGCATCTATTGTTTTCCAGTCAGAGGCTTTGCCACCTTTTACGGGGTGAGAAAGTCTGCCGCTATCATATAAACTTAATACTGTGCTTTGCCCTACAGCGCAAACGCCACCTTTATTAAATGGGGACTCATCATTACCTTCTATTTTAATAGGACGACCATCGCGGGTTTTAACCAAGATGGAGCAGTTGGCATTGCAACCGCTACAAGTAGAAGCATATAATTCAGGAATGCCAGCATCAACATCTACCGGCTTATTTACAAAAGGCACTGCCTTGCGTACTGGGCTATGAGAACATGCCGCCAAAGTAGCAGCACCAATCCCGAAGCCCATAAATTTTAGGAAATCTCTTCTGTTAGAAGTCAATCCCAAATCATCATCATTAATTACTTTGCCTATAGGAAGTTTCTCAGCAAACTCATTATTAATTTGCTTTTCAAACTCCTCTTCATGATGAAGTTCTTCTAAGCCTTTCCAGTATTCAGTAGGATTATTTTTCATTCGTTATGCGGGGCTTATTCTTTAATTAAGCTGATTTTATTTTTATGATTTAGTAATGACATTTTGCACACTCCAATCCACCCAGTTGTGCTACTGTAAATTTGGTTTTATCTTCCTTATGTTTCTTGATGAAATCATAAGTGGCGGTATAATAAGGATTGGTTTTATTTACTTTGGTTTCACGATGGCAGTTAACGCACCATCCCATTTCTAAAGTAGCATTTTGCACTACTCTCTCCATCTCTGCTACTTTACCGTGGCACTGTTCGCATTTTACTTTACCAGCCACTACGTGTTGTGAGTGGTTGAAGTAAACGTGGTCAGGCAGGTTGTGCACTCTCACCCATTTTACGGGTTTGTTGGCGTTGTAATAAGAAACCACTTTTGCAATTTCTGATGAACCATATTGTTGCCCCTCTTGCACGCCCTTATGGCAATTCATACATATATTTAAGGATGGGATATTGGCTTGTTTGCCTTTCTCTACACCTGTGTGGCAATAGCGGCAATCAATCTGATATTG
Source organism: Bacteroidota bacterium (assembly GCA_026391915.1). Lineage (GTDB taxonomy): Bacteria > Bacteroidota > Bacteroidia > CAILMK01 > CAILMK01 > JAPLCZ01. The sequence continues at coordinate 2,346 of JAPLCZ010000273.1, forward strand.
ACCTGCGTGTATTTTGTGGTTAAAGCGGATAGGCTGTTCTGGTGAGTAACCAATTTGGTTGCCTAAGTCCTGCGCTTTTTTGTACATATCATAAATGCCATAGCCAGCAAGTATTGCTACAATGCCCATTACCACAAAAGCCCTATTAGCGTATGTTGTCCAAAACTTCACTTGCCCACTCCACCACATCCCAAATGCAGAGGTGTGAGAAGGAAAAGGTTCGCTGGGGCGTTCTCTTTCCCACATAATGCGGTCAATTTGTTTGCGGGCACTGAATACCGAAACGGCAACAGCCACCAAAATCAACATTAATACTATTAATAAGATAATAGCAAAGGGTGTGGGGATGCCGAAGAATCCTGCATCTGCCAATACAGTTGCTGCCTTAAGCTGTGTGCCTGAAAAAATAGTAAGTAGTAATAAAAGACCAAGTGGGAGATACTTCCGGTGGTTAAATTTCATGTTTCTTTTTGCTTTATGCAATGAATTTTGTGCTTTAAAAAGGGGTTTTTTCCCGCCGCAAATTTATAAGAATATCTCTCATAAAAAATTACAATCTTTACTATTTTTAAATTTATATCACTTCTAAATAGAAAAGGAGGCAGTTATTAGTTGATGGTTGTTAGTTGTCAGAAAAAAGGGTACTATCCCTCAAAGTGTGTAAGTAGAAAAAGTTATTCTAAATTTTTTTGAGCCCTTCATAGCTCAGAAAAAAATTTGGAAATAACTTTTTCGGTCTACTTAAATTACCAACAAAATAAACTTACACAATGAACAAA
>JAPLCZ010000238.1 GCA_026391915.1 Bacteroidota bacterium
TCCACCCCACGGCTTGCGTTATGTTCTGCTGCAATAGGTGAGTCCAAGGAGAAGTGCAACATATCAATTTTACCCTTAAGCTTCTCAGCATATTTGGGGTAAAGAAGGGTGTTGGTAGTAACAGTAGTGATGAACTTTAGCTTCTTAGCTTCTGCTAAAAAGACGTCTAACTCACGGTGCAAAAGAGGTTCTCCACCTGTAAAGTCAATAACCTTAACCCCTAATTTTTTAAGGTCAATCAGGTTTTTCTTTACGTTCTCCGGAGTTACATACGGGGATGGCCTTTCCCAAATATCACAAAACCCACAACTGGCATTGCAACGGTAGGTTACATAATAATTACAGAGGATGGGTTTTTGGGTGAGGCGCATTTTTTAATTTTAAATTTGAGATTGAAAATTTAAAATTTCTACTCCGCCTCCTCTGCTGTTTTCTTTTTCTTTCTGGGTACAGAAATAGGTTTTGCTTTTTCTATTTGCAGCAATTGCAATAAGTTGGTGAGCTTTGTTTTTAGTTCAGTGCGGGGAACTATTAAATCCACAAAACCATGTTCCATCACAAACTCAGCACTCTGGAAACCCTTGGGTAAATCCTTACCTATTGTCTCTTTAATTACACGAGGTCCGGCAAAGCCAATCAATGCACCTGGCTCTGCAATATTAAAATCACCTAGCATAGCAAAAGAAGCTGTTACACCACCTGTGGTTGGGTCAGTTAAAAGACTAATGTAAGGGATTCCCTCTCTATCCAGCAGCGCAAGTTTGGCAGAAGTTTTTGCCATTTGCATTAAGCTGAAAGCAGCCTCCATCATCCTTGCCCCTCCTGATTTTGAAATTACCATTACTGGGATTCTGTGCTCACGGGCAAAGTCAATGGCGCGGGCTATTTTCTCACCCATCACGCTACCCATGCTGCCTCCAATAAAACTGAAATCCATGCAACTAACTACAAAATCAATATCATTCATTTTGCCCACAGCATTACGGCAGGCATCTTTTAATCCTGTCTTTTCTTGCGCCTCTAAAAGGCGGCTGTCATAGGGTTTTTTATCTACGAATTTTAAGGGGTCAGCACCCATGAGGTCGGCATCCAATTCTGTGTAAACGCCATCATCAAACAGGATATTAAAATACTCTTCACTACCAATGCGGAAGTGGTATCCATCCTCTGGGCAAACATATTTATTTTCCCTTAAATCACTTTTGCTAATGGTCTTTTTGCATTGAGGACATTTCTCCCACAGGCCTTCGGGCACTTCTTTCTTTTCATCAGTAGTAGTGGAGATTCCACCTTTTACCCTTTTAAACCAACTCATTTTTCTTCGTATTAATTCACCGCAAATATCGTGGTTCTGGCAAAATCATGTTTTTTTATTTCTTGGTTTGAATAGACCTCAACCCTAAATGTATTTTATCCTGCTAATTGTGGAAGCACTAAACCAAAATATGTGTAAGAGAAACGATGGTTTCTCTTTTATAAACGGGGATAACATCCAACTGGTCTGGTATCAAACAGTAGTCAATATCTTTCTCCAAATTAAGGTGACTGAGGCGGTGGCTATGGGAAGTATTTTTAAGCAAAGATGGGAGGTCATCCTCACAAGATTTATATAGAATTTCTGCAATCAAAGCAGCGTCTGACTGAGTAGAAAAATACTCTTTAATTCTACTAATAACGGCACCTGCAAATACAGTATCCTCAATATTGGCTTTGTTCTTCCAGCCGGAACAAAGTAATACAACATCCTCATTGTGTTGGATAAGGTACTCGCAAACGGCAGAGATATTTAAAAAAGAACCAATCAATATTTTATCAGCACCAACAACTTGGTGAATTGCCTTAGTAAAATTGCTTGTTGTAAGCACTATACTTTTGCCTTTTAAATCTTCCGACATAAAAGAGTAAGGAGAATTCCCAAAATCAAAACCGCTAACTACTTCTCCGTTTCTCTCTGCCGCCACCACATAGCCATTTTGTTTGTATTCGTAAGCTTCTTCAAGCGTTTGCACAGGGATAATTTCCTTTACCCCATGGGCTATGGCAGTACAAATTGCACTACTCGCCCTAAAGACATCAATCACCACTACGGTTTTATCAGTAAGATTATAATGCGGCAAAAGTGCAGGCGATAATACTACCTCTGCCCTTGGGATTCTATTATTTTCAGAAGAATTATTGTCCTTGATATTCACCTCTTGGAGTTTGGGGTTCTGATGATTTTTGGTAATGTTTTATAAATCCAAACAGCAGGCGTTTGGTAGTTTCTATTCGGTCCAGCATAGCATGAAGTTCTTCTACGGTGGTGTATCCAAGCATTTCAGCTAGGTACATCTGGCTTTCAATTTCATAAATAATTCCTTTGCATTTTTGCAAATACATTAAGGATTCTTTGCCATGTTTTCTGCTTGCTGCTGCTGATATATTAGCAGGAATCCCGGTAACGCAATTCCTCATTTGATGCCCTAATCCATTAGATTCTGTTTCCGTAAAACGCAATGTAGTTTCATAAACATTCTTGGATAAATCCATGGCTGCTTTCCATACTTCAAGGTCGGTTAAGAGCATCATATTGGTGTGGTTTTAAGAGGTTAATTATTATTGAAAAAAGGGATTTTTACAACAATTGCATTGGCATCTTTATTCCTGATTCTCACTTTTAATGGCGTGCCTATTTTGCTGTGTGCCAAATCCACATAACCCATTGCCAAGGGCTTATTCATACTTGGGCTCATAGTGCCTGAGGTAACCTCACCAATCACGTTTTCATCCATATCCAAAATCTCATAATGTTGGCGTGGGATGGCTTTTTCAAGCACTTCTATCCCTACCAATTTACGTTGAAGCCCATTGGCTTTTTGCCCTTCAAATATATTTTTAGAAACAAAATCTTTAGAGAATTTTGTTATCCAACCTAAGCCAGCTTCAAGTGGGGAAGTGGTATCATTAATATCATTTCCGTAAAGGCAGAAACCCATTTCTAATCTAAGGGTATCTCTGCAACCCAAGCCAGCCGGTTTAATGTCATAAGGTTTCCCTGCTTCAAATATAGCATCCCAAATATGGGGAGCATTTTCATTTTTGCAATAGATTTCAAAACCTCCCGCGCCAGTATATCCTGTAGCAGAAATAATCACATCAGCCACTCCAGCAAAAGTATCCACTACAAAATGGTAGTATTCAATTACGGATAAATCTGCTTTGGTCAGGTTTTGTAACACGTCTTTTGCTTTAGGCCCTTGCACTGCAATCAATGACATATCATCAGATAAGTTTTGCATTTCACAATCAAACTTAGCAGAATGGCTTTTAATCCAGTTCCAATCCTTCTCAATATTGGAGGCATTAACCACCAGAAAATATTTGTTCTCTGACATCTGATAAACCAAAAGGTCATCTACAATCCCGCCGTTCTCATTAGGCATACAAGAATATTGCACCCTACCCGGGAAAAGTTTAGATGCATCATTAGATGTTACATATTGAATAAGGGCAAGGGCGTCTTTTCCCTCAATAATAAATTCGCCCATGTGCGATACATCAAACACGCCCACGCTATTGCGTACTGCGTTATGTTCATCTACAATTCCTGTATAAGAAACAGGCATTTCGTAGCCTGCAAAAGGCACCATCTTAGCGCCAAGATTTAAATGTTGTTGGTAAAGGGAAGTTCGTTTCATGTTAGTATTAAGTTGCGAAGGTAAAATAAATCCTTTATATTTTAATTGGATTGCAAAGTAGCAAGCAAGGTTTGGTAATAGCTTTTCTTTTCCAGTTTGGCGGTTATCCAAAGTTTAAAGTCAATGTGTTTCCCTGAACCCACCTGTAACCCAGTAGCATTTTTTATAAATGTTTTGATTTCAGTAACCACCTTTTTATCATTGAAAGGGGAAGCTTTGGTAACAAGCATATTCATAATTTTAATGAATGATTTTTCCTCTGCATAATCCTCACGTTTAAGGAGGGCCTTAAACTGCCTGCGCACCTCCATTACTTTATGCTCTACGTAATCAAAATGGTTGCTTTCGTAATGCAAAATCATCTCAAGTAAGTTTAAAGAAAGTTGGAATTCCGGAGAGAACCGCGGGTACATATCTTTACTTAATAAATGAGAAAGTTGTTTTATAGCAACGGATAAATTGTTCTCAAAATAATAGCAAAGCGCAAGGTTAATGTAGATGCCGTAATCATAAAATAAAACGCCTTTGTGGGAGGTCTTTCCCTTTTTTTGTGCAGGTATGTCTTCAAGGTTTTCTAATAAATCAATAGCAGATTTTAACCTACCCGATGACATATAGTTGGTGATCAAACTTTGGTAATAAGTCCATATAAATTTTTCATAGTAAAGCTTATTGTATTTGTTTAATTCCTCAAGTAATAGCTGTGTATATTGAATTGATTTATCCCATTTTTTGTTAATGGTAAGTGTGTTAATAATCCAGGAGATGAGACTGATTTTAGAAGTATGATTACTACGGGTGTAAAACCCTTCATCTTCAAAATCTTTAAGTGATTTAATAAGATATTCTTCAAGATTTACGAAGTCTCTTTTTTGCAAAAGAATATCCCGAATACATATATGAATTCTGAATTTTACTTTGGGTAATTTATAAACTTCATTAGCAATCTGAAGTTCATTCAACACTTCTTGCAGATTTGCAGAAACATCTAAAATATTTTTTGAGATATCACTCCTCCTGAGTTTGTGCCTAAGCCCTGCAATGGCATGTTCTGTTTGTTGTGCTATTTTATTTTTCTCAGAATTGACCCTTCTCTTCAAAATATATTCAAAAGGGTCAATGTCATCAAACTGATGACTGAGTTCTATAATAGCTCCATAAATAATATCTAGCAAATCGTAAAATTCACTCTTTAAAGCAATCTTTTCAGCCTTTTTTAAATATGCAATTGATACAGGATATTGAGATTTGTATGAGAATACGTTGGCAAGATTCATCATATTCATGGTTGAGATTTTTTCATCCAAATCATGATGCAGATTTAATAGACTTTTTTCAAGTTCAGATTTCAGTCCATTTTTAAGGCGGTAAAAAGCATTTGAATTCTCTGGGTCTTTAGGGAAAAGAGCAGCTACCATTTCACTATCCGGCTCCTCCAAATCTGAAATTCTTATCTTATCAAAAAGTACAGCAACCCTCACCTCATCATTTAAAGCATACTTTTTAGTAGACAGCTTAAAGTGCCTTATCTCTTCCTTTTTTAAATTTTTAACTATTTGGAATATCAAATCCATATCAGTAAGTTTGAGGTAGTTTTAAAAAAATAAAATATTTTTGAAACCAATTTTAAAATTTCTGTTTATATTTGAACTGTCAATTAACTGCATTATGAAAAACTTTAAACAACTCCTCGTCTTATTTCTGTTACTGATTTCCATCAAAGGATTCAGCCTTAAAACAGATTTGAAGTTTGATTATTCTTTTGGTAAAGGGAATAACCCTGATACCATGATTAAAAGCAAATCCTATGATGTTAGTATTCATATCCGCAATTTAGGCACAGTTGCATACTCTGGCAATATTACTTTCAATGTTTTTGTTGGCAAAGGTGGAGAAAAATTTTCAACGGACTCTCCTCAAACCACTTTTGAAATTGATAACGGTTCTGATTATTATTCTATAGCGCCTGGAAAAGAGGTTGATGTGCTTTTAAAAATCACCATTAAAGAACCGGACTTTAGAGCCGACTCAACTAATATAGTTATTATATGGCCTTCGGATGGGGGTGTAAAAGATGGTAAAAAGAAAATTTTAGCAGACAATAATCTTTCGAATAACTGCTCTCAACAAATTCCTATTTGGGTAAAAACTTCTAATGGAAATTGGACAGCAATTCAAAGTATCCAAAATAATAAGTTCAGTTTTTATCCTAACCCTGCTTCAGAGAAAATTTATATCTGCCTAAACCAAAACGAAAAAGGCAAACTCAGGATTACAGACATTAATGGGAAAACTATTTTATCAAAAGAACTAAGCGGAATGGAAAATTCTTTTGATTTGCCATTGGGTTCTAACTCAGATTTTGTTTCAGGTATCTACTTTATTAACCTGATAACTAATAAAGAAACTACGACCCAAAAATTTATTATAGCGAGGTAATCGCTGCAACTGCCTAATAGTATCATAGTAAAAGCTCCACCAAAAGTGGGGCTTTTCTTTTTAGATATTGGCCTCTATCCAGCCAATTAAGGCATGGATAATTTTGATATGAATTTCTTGTGCGTGGTCGCTAAACTGGGAGTGTGGAGAACGAATCTCTACATCAGCTAGGAGGGCTAATTTGCCACCATCTTTACCTGTGAGTGCAATAACTTTTATTCCCATTTCTTTAGCTCTGATTGCCGCCTCAACTACATTCTCTGAATTCCCAGAAGTGCTTATGGCAAGCAGGACATCCCCCTCTTTACCTAATGCTTCTAAATATCTGCTGAAAATATATTTATATCCGTAATCATTGGCGGTGCAGGTGATATGGGTTGGGTCTGCAATAGCTATGGCAGGTAAAGCGCGCCTGTCATTTCTGAATCTGCCACTGAGTTCTTCGGCAAAGTGCATGGCATCACTCATGGAACCGCCATTGCCACAACTAAAAATTTTATTACCTGCATTAATTGCCCCTACCATTAATGCCCCGGCCTGATGAAGATTATTAAAATTTTCTTCATCAGAAATAAATTGATTTAAGATAGTTTGGGATTCATGAAAATAATTTTTAAAGTCCATCAGGATTTATTTACTGCTTCTTTTTTTGAACTCTGTTTTGCCTTCTTCAAGGAAGTGCAGAAATTTATCTATATCAGCATCATAGCCAACGGGCTTATTCATTTTCTCTCCATTGTGGTCAAGCAACACATAAAGGGGCTGCGTATTGGCGTTGTATTTTGAAACTTCAAAATCACTCCATCTATCACCAATAGTAGTAATTTGTTTATGGCTATAGGTTGAGGTAAAAGTATCCTCAGGATTTAAATCCTGTTTGTCATCCACGTAAAGGGAAACAATTACAAAATCATTTTTAAGCTGTTCCAAAACCTTTGGGTCACTCCAAACATTGGCTTCCATCTTTCGGCAGTTGGCGCAACCATGGCCTGTAAAATCCAGCATTAAAGGTTTGCCTGTTGCTTTGGCAACTTCTAATGCTTGGTTGTAATCAAAGTAGCAATCCAGATTCTGTGGGCAGTGCATACCACTACTATATTTTTTTTCTTTTGATGATGATGTTATGATGGGTGGAGGCGAAGTAGAAGAATTCATAAATGCTCCTTCAGTATATTCGTCAGGAGGGATAAGGCCGCTTAATAATTTTACAGGTGCGCCCCATAAACCGGGTATCATATATAGTGTAAAAGAAAAAGTAAGTATAACAAAAAATAAACGTGGGATACTGATAAAAGGCAAATCAGAATCATGACTGAATTTTATTTTTCCTAAAAGATAAAAGCCCATTAAAGCAAAAATTACAATCCAAAGGATAAGGAAATACTCCCTCTTTAACATTCCCCAATGGTAAGCCAAATCTACATTTGAGAGAAACTTTAATGCAAGCGCCAACTCTAAAAACCCGAATACTACTTTTACTGAATTTAACCACCCACCTGCTTTGGGTAAGGATTTCATCATAGATGGGAAAACAGCAAACAAAGTAAATGGAATTGAGAAGGCCAATGAGAAACCAAACATTCCAACAATAGGCCCTTTAATTCCTCCTTTTAAGGCAAGCCCAAGCAATGGCCCTACGGCTGGCCCAGTGCAACTGAATGAAACCAAAACCAAAGTAAAGGCAACAAAAAATATCCCTAATAATCCACCTCGTTCTCCCATTTTATCTGTTTTGTCAATCCATGAAGAAGGCAGCGTTAAATCAAATGCACCAAAGAAAGAGATGGCAAAAAAGATGAAGACCACAAAGAATATTAAGTTGAAATAAATATTGGTAGAGAGGTCGTTTAGCGCATTGCTCTTACCCACTAAAATGGTTACCAGAAATCCTAAAGCTATATAGATAAGTATGATGGATGCACCGAAAATTGAAGCATCTAAAATACCCTTGGCGCGGGTCTTATGTTTTTTTACAAAGAAGCCAACAGTAAGAGGAATCATGGGGTAAACGCATGGGGTAAGCAGCGCTAAAAAACCACCAATAAGGCACTCAATAAAAATTGTCCAGAGGCTTTTTTTAGCTTCGTCTTCTTCATCAATAACCTTAGTTTCTACTTTGGTTTTTGCAGTTTCAACCGTAGATTTCTTAGTTACTTCTGGTGTTATGGAAGCTGTATTTGAATCCTTCTTTATTTCTTCTGAATTACCTTTTACTGGTACTACTTCCTCTTTTGCATTGGGGTCAAAACTGAATCCATTAAAATCAAAATCAACTGCCGTAGGCGGCAGGCATTTGCTTTCATCACATACTTGAAACTCAAGGCTACCCTTTATTGTATTTATACTTTTAGTGAGGGTAATAGTTTGCTTAAAAATTCCTTCTTTCTCAAACTGGATAACATCCATTTCAAAACCCTGGTCATAGAGTTTATGAGATTTAGAAAGCTCTTGTACGCCTCCTTTATATTTTACCCCATCTTTAGTTTCAAAAGTAAAGACCAACTTATTTGGCCCCCCATCTTTTATAAACTGAGTATACATATGCCAGCCTTTGGCAATACTTGCTTTAAAAATAAGGCTGTAGGTATTTGGTGCTTTTTCTTTAACTACATTGAACGCCCAAGTAACAGGTTTTTCAATCTGTGCCTGAGAATTAAAACTCAATAACAGGAATAAAATCCCTAAACCATGAACCCCAATTTTTTTGATTTTACTAATGAGCATTAATTAGTTTTTAACAGGTTTAAAATCGCTATCCAATTCTACCACATCATAGCCCAATTTTTCTAGGAGGGGTTTGTTAGATTTTTTATCACCCACCACCAATATCACCATATTATTATAAGGGATATGTTTTTTTGCTAAAGCGTTAATATCATTAACCGTCATTGCTCTTAAGATTTTGGCTTGTTGTTCACTGTAGTTTTCAGGAAGCCCGTACTCAATCATCCTGCCGATATATCCTGCCTTTTGAGAATTGGTTTCATAGCTCAAAGCCTCTTTTTCTAAGATTGCTTTTTTGGTAAAATCTAATTCCTCTGGCTTGATTCCGTTATCAGCATAGCCTTTAATTTCTCTCATAAATTCTACCACAGATTTATCTGTAGCATCAGCACGAACTCCAGCACCTGCCTGATAAAATCCAATAAATTTACTGCCCGAAAATCCACTTCTTGCGCCATAGGTGTAGCCTTTGTCTTCACGCAAATTTAAATTGATACGGCTGTTAAATGCGCCTCCTAAAACATAATTCATACACCCCGCTTTAAAGAATTCACCTGTACCATCATAAGGCATGGCAAGGTAGCCAATCCTGATTTCTGACTGAGGTGCTTTCTCCTTATCCAATAAATAAATCCTTGTTTTATCAATCATAGGGAAATTGGTGGAAGCTACTGGTGCTTTCACTTCTTTTTTAGCCCATCCATCAAACACAGAAAGGTAAGATGAAGTTTGTGCAGAAGTCAAATCTCCACTCACTACAAAATAAGAAATATTGGGAGCAAAATAGTTTTGGTAATAATCTTTTACATCCTGCAAAGTGATGGAAGTTAAACTTGCCACAGAGCCGCTTGAAGAAGTCCCCAAGAAATGGTCTTCGCCATAAAGCAGGCGTGCAAAGGCATCATCTGCCATTACAGTAGCCTGCGTTTTTTGGTTGGCAAGCGCCTCAATAGATTGCTTTTTTATTCTCTCAAATTCATCAGCATCAAACTTAGGTTGAAGCACCATTGCAGAGGCAATATCCATAGTTTGTTTGAGGTTTTTGGTGAGAGAATTAATCACCAAATTTGAGCCTGTTGTTCCTGACATCACAAACACAGAACTTCCCAATTTTTGAAGCTCATCACTTACCTGCTCTGCTGTATATTTTGCGTTGGATTCATTCAGCATTTTGCCCATCAACATGGATACTCCTTCTTTCCCTTTTGGTTGAAGAGAACCACCATATTGCACCGCCATCCTCATAGTAACCACAGGGATTTCGGGGTTATGAACCCCAATAACTCTGATGCCATTTGGGCGGGTGAGGGTATAAGATTTAGGTGGATTTGCCACAGGACTCACCCCAGTGTTTGGGTGAATACTTCTATCAAAATTATCTTTGATGGGCACATAAGTTAGCTTCTCATAAAGCGGGTCATGCTTTTGAGATTTTAAAGAATCCGCAGCACTTACACCTGCCACATGATTATCCTCTGCGGCAATAACTTCTTTTTTGCCCTTAGGATACACACTGAGTAGCAAACATTTTTTGCCTTTAATATATTTTTCAAATACTCTTATAACGTCTTGTTTGGTAACGGCACGGTAACGGGCAAGGTCTTTCCCAATCATATTAGCATCACCATTAAAAGTTTGGTAAGATGCCAATAAAGACACTTTGCCAGATACACTCTCCAACCCAAAAATGGCAGAAGCCTCATGTTGTGCTACCGCTTTTTTGAGGTCATCATCCGTAATGCCACGGGTAACAAATTCCTCCATTGCCTGCCTCACCATTTTCTCCATATCGGCTAATTTGGTATCAGGATAGGCGGTAATGCTGAATGATAAATCCCCCGCCAACTCAGAAGTTGGGTGGTTGCAACCGGCATTTACTGCTTTCTTTGTTTTTACTAAATTTTTATAAAGGATAGAAGATTTTCCACCTCCCAAAATATCAGCAAGAATATCCAAAGCCGGCTCATCTGGGTGAAAAGACGGGATGGTAGGAAACTGCATTTGCAACATAGGGAAACGCACATTATCCTCATAAGAAACATATCTATCACTCTCAATAGTAAAAGTTGGGGCTACTTGCTTTTCCACTTTAGGGCATTGGGTCATGCTGCCGTAATACTTCTCCACCAACCTCACCACTTCGGCAGTATTTACATCTCCGCCTACGGTCAGCACGGCGTTATTAGGCCCATACCAACGCAAGAAAAACTTCTTTAAATCCTCCACATTCACGCGGTTCAAATCCTCCACATACCCAATAGTTAACCAAGAATACGGATGCCCAAAAGGATAGAAATGCCTTGCAGAAACCTCGGATGCCATACCATAAGGGCGGTTTTCGTAGCGCTGCCCTTTCTCATTTTTTACTGTGGCGCGTTGCACTTCAAATTTGCGTTGGGTAACAGAGTCCAACAGGAAACCCATACGGTCTGCCTCTAACCAAAGGGCAGTCTCCAGATAATTTTTAGGCACCGTTTCAAAATAATTGGTGCGGTCACGGTTGGTAGTGCCATTCATAGTGCCGCCTGCCTGCGTTACCAATTTAAAATGCTCTTCATCTTTCACGTTTTTAGAGCCCTGAAACATCATGTGTTCAAAGAAATGCGCAAAGCCCGATTTCCCAATTTCTTCACGTGCTGAACCCACATGGTAGGTTACATCCACATGCACAATAGGGTCACTGTGGTCTTCGTGCACTATTAAAGTAAGCCCATTGGGCAGCACATATTTTTGATAAGGGATAACAATATCTTTATCCTTGGCAGTTTTTTCTACCTTCTGTATAAGTTTGGCTTTGGGGTTGGTCATGGCGGTTTGCGTTTTTTGAGCTTGAGAAACAAAAGCATATAATAATGCTATAATAAAAATTGACTGCTTCACTGTCTTGGTTTTTTAGTTGGGTTATCCCGCAAAGTTAAATTGAGAAGGGAATTAAAAATTAATAATTAAGAATGAAGAGAGGGAGAGTGAAAAGTGAAGAATGAAAAATATTTTCGTCTTTCAATAGAAAATTTGTTGGAGATAGAACGAGTTGACTTCCGCCAATAAGATTTTTTAATCCGCCAACAACCCTTTGTTTCCTCATAAACCCTTGCAAAATTTCCGATAAGGTTTGTTATAGACCACCCCTTATAAGGGTTTAAAATCCTTACAAGGGTTCTTAATGAGCCAAAGATTCTATAATGAACCACCACCATCACCCGATAAATAAAGAAATTCATATTTCTATATATGGAAATAAAAGCGCAATTTTGATATTGTAAACTCATAGCCCCAAAATAGAAGAAATAAACCAACACCCCTTTATGAAAAAGCACTGTAGTTTTATTGTATATATCATTTTTTTGGCAGCGAGTAGTCTGCTCTTTTGTGTGCCTGCAAAAGCACAATCAGCCTACGAACTCCTTTCCGGTAACAACATCAAAGCCCGTTTTAACGCAAACGGGCTGTTGTTCTGGGATGGAAAAAAATCTGCATTTGTGGTGCCTGCCAATTCCAAAACTTCTTCTGTTTCTGCCTCCGGCATCTGGATTGGCGGTTATGATTCCAAAAACTTCTTGCACACCGCCGCCCAAGGTTACAATGACCTTGGCTCTGATTTCTACCCCGGCGCTTTGGATAGCAATGGCAAAACAGATTCCCTCACCTCTCTTTCTTTTAATAAAGTATGGAAAATTACCAGGTTGCAAATTGATTCTTTCAGGGCGGGGCTATCCACCCCCAATGCCATAAAAAACTGGCCTGCCAACGGCAATACGGCAAAAGGATTTGCCGCCCAATTAGCACCCTTTGTGGATGTGGATTTTGATGGCAAATATGATTACACCAAAGGCGATTACCCTAAAATGGAAGGTGATGCCATGCTTTGGTTTGTGTATAACGACAATCTAAAAACCCATGCAGAGAGCCACGGAAGACCACTTGGCGTGGAGATTCAGGTTTCTGCCTATGCGTATAATTGCCATGAGGAGGCTTTGCAAAATGCCATCTTTTTAAAATACAAAATCATTAATAGAAGTGCGGCGAATTACGACTCCACTTTTATTGGGCTGTGGGCAGATTTTGATATGGGAAATCCCTTCAATGATTATGTGGGGTGCGACTCTACCAATAATTCTTTCTTTGTGTATGATGGGGTTTCTTATGACCGCGACACCATCATCAAACCTCTAAATTTTGATACCATTTCCTACAAAGGTTATGGCAAAAAACATGGGGTGCAATCTGTGACTTTTTTCAACGGCATCAAACAAAATAATGGCACTGCAAAGCCTATGAGCCGTTTTATGTATTACCTCAATGATACCAATCAGGTGTTTTTCCCACAAGGGAATCCGCGCACTGACCACGAATATTATAATTACCTTAGTGGCACTTGGCAAAATGGTAAGCCTCTAAAAACTGGGGGAGATGGGCTCAGTGGAAATAATATTTCTCACTATGCCTTCCCTGATTTCCCGTTGGGCAAAGGCTGGAATGAAATCACTGCGCAAAACAAATTAGCAGACCGTAAAGCCGTTGGCAGTTTTGGCCCTTTTAGTTTTAAAAGCCATGATGAAATTGAGTTTACTGCCGCCTTTATTTTCTCTACGGCAGAAGACGGCAGAACCAAATATGCCCTGCATCGCATGCAAACTGATGTGGCAAAAATTCAGGATTTATACAACAAAAACGGGCTCTCTGCCTGCACTGCCCTTGGCAATTGCAATATGGGTGATAGCTGCGTTTTCCCCGGTGATGCTGATAATAATAAGAAGGCGGATATGTATGACATCTTTAGGATGGGCTACGCTTTTGGCGAAAAGGGAAATGCCAGAACCAACGCCAGCAATACATGGCAAGGGCAAAAAGCCAATAACTGGGGCAAGCAATTCCCGGATGGGTTGGATTTTAAATTTGCTGATGCCAACGGTGATGGCATCATTGACTCAGCTGATGTGCTGCCTATAGTTTATAATTACAGCCAAACCCACAACAAAAAAGAGCAAGAAACCGCTACCAATTCTGCGGATGTAAAACTAATTGTAGATGTTGCTGAGGACAGCGTAGGCACCAGTGGTGAAGCAAACGTAACCATCCGTTTGGCGGATGGTGGCAGTGGAAATAAGCACTCTGTGTATGGGGTTGCTTTTGCGCTGGACTTTGATAGCCTTGTAAAAACTAATAGCGGCAGTTTTGATATTTCTGCCAGCTACCTTGGCAAGCCCACCGAACTTTTGGTGATGCAAACCGAAGAACCCTCCAAGAAAAAAACCAATGTAGCCGTAGTGCGCCGTGATAAACGCGGAAAATTTGACCCCACAGGTGTTATCATAAAATACAAATATGTGATTACAGATAATGTATCTGGCGGGGTAAAAATAAAATCTAAGCTGAGTATTAATGAAGCCAGAATTGTGGATAGCAACCTCACCAAACTCAGTTTTGATGTTAGCCATGATAGCTTCTATGTATATCAAAATACCACCGCCATCCGTGATTATTTAAAGGCAAACCGCAACATAAGCCTTTACCCAAACCCTGCCTCTACACTGCTGATGGTGAATTTTAAAGACCTACAACCCGAAAAAATAAGCATCCATAATATTTATGGGCAAGAGGTGTATTCCGTTATCCGCCCTACCGAAACCACCCAAACTATTGACGTAAGCAACCTCCCCCACGGCATCTACTTTTTGCAGGTACTTACAGAGGGTGCAGTGGTGAGTAAGAAGTTTGTGAAATAATTTGAAATGGTAAATTTGAAATTGCAAATGAAAGCCCTCATCTTCCTCGTTTGACTTTTTATGCCTCAGTTTTCTTCACCCCAATCTAAGAAATCTCGCTGAGAACCGCAAGGAAAAACCGCGCAGTTTCACAGAGAGATAAAAGAACTCCGCGGCTCTCTGCGTAAAACTCTGCGTAGCTCTGCGAGAACTTCGTGCCCACTCCCAAAAACAAAAAACCCCACTTTTCAGCGGGGTTTTTATATTATCAAAATTTTTATTTTGTTTTATGCTTGCGCAGCTATAGGGATAATAGAAACGTAGCTTTTGTTTTCGCGTTTCTTTTGGAACTTTACTGTGCCATCAATCAAGGCAAAAATGGTATGGTCTTTACCCAAACCTACGCCCTCACCCGGGTTGTGGCGGGTGCCGCGTTGCCTAACTATAATATTACCTGCACGGCAGGTTTGTCCGCCAAATAATTTAATGCCTAATCTTTTACTGTGGGATTCTCTTCCGTTCTTTGAACTACCCGCACCTTTTTTATGAGCCATTGATCTGCTTTTTTACTATTAATTAAATTGAAATATCTGTAATCTGAATTTTAGAAAGATACTGGCGATGCCCGTTTTTTACACGGTAGCCTTTTCTGCGTTTCTTCTTAAAAATTATCACCTTATCATCTTTCAAGTGAGTGAGGATAGTAGCTTTCACAGAAGCTCCTGCTATAGGAGATCCTATTATCACTTTACCGTTATCATCAGAAAGCAATACGCTTTTGAATTCTACGTTGGCGCCTTCCTCGCCTGCAAGCCTGTGAACAAAAATTGTTTTACCGGCTTCTACTTTAAATTGCTTTCCTGCAATATCTACAATTGCGTACATGGTTATTTTTTTTGGAACTGCAAAAGTATGATGATTTATCAGAATAACAAACATGGGTAGCAAAATAAGTTTGAAGAGGCTGCGATGCGCCACCTAAATTATCAAATTAAATATTGTAATAAATTAGACACCGAAATTGTCGCCACAGATTCACAGATTAATAAACCGATGCATTAATCTGTGAATCTGTGGCGAATCTTCATGAAAGTAATGGCAAATGAATTTCCCCTCATGTCACCAAAATGCTGTTAATTTGCCATATTAATTAGCGCAACAGCAAATGGCATCTATTGGCATCATCATAAAAAACGGATTATCCCTCACCAAACGGGTGAAGCTGCCCAAGGAGAACCCCTACAAAAGCCAACAGAAAGTACTTGCTAAACTTTTACGCAAGGCAGAGTTTACCTCATTTGGGCAGGAGTATGGTTTCTCAAAAATAATTGAGAGTGATGACCACATCAAAGCATTCCAAAGGGCAGTGCCTTACCATAATTATGAAAGTATTTATAACAAATGGTGGAAACGCACTTTGCAGGGAGAGAGGTCAGTTTGCTGGCCAGGTAAGGTTCAGTATTTTGCGTTGAGTTCGGGGACTTCCTCTGGGAGTTCTAAATATATCCCTGTTACCAAAGCAATGCTGAGGGCAATACAAAAAGGCTCTGTAAAG
>JAPLCZ010000281.1 GCA_026391915.1 Bacteroidota bacterium
AATTGAGATTAAAATTGAAAAGCTAATAAAAAGATAGAAAAGATTAGATAAACTTCTTATTATTTTCCACCATTAAAAAAAAACTCAAACATATATTTCCTCAGAAAGAAAAGGTGTATATCTTTGCACCTCCAAAAAAATTGGCGTGGCGTGTAGTTGCGCAATTAATTTTTTGAAGTTTTCTAACACAATGAAAGTTGATATTTTAAACACCAAAGGCGAAAAAACAGGTCGCCAGGCAGACTTATCCGATGACATCTTCGGGATAAAGCCTAATGACCATGTTATCTACTTGGACGTAAAGCGTTACCTAAACGCCCAACGCCAAGGCACACATAAGAGCAAACAGCGTAACGAGATTTCAGGCTCTACAAGGAAATTAGTAAAACAAAAAGGTACTGGTGGTGCAAGAAAGGGCAGCATCAAAAACCCTTTGTATAAAGGTGGAGGAAGAATCTTCGGCCCAATGCCAAGAGACTATGATATTAAGTTGAATAAAAAGGTAAGAGTGTTGGCACGTAAGTCAGCCCTTGCTTATAAAGTTCAGGACAATGCTATTTTTATTATAGAGAACTTCAACTACGAAACTCCTAAAACAAAAACATATTTAGAGCTATTAAAAGCACTAAATATAGATACCAAAAAATCATTACTACTTACAGGTGATAGGGCTGATAACGTAACCAAATCAGCACGCAATATCCCTAATGCTTCTGTAGCATCTGCTACTGACATTAACACATATAGTGTAATGAATGCCAACGCAATTGTAATGATGGAAAGCGCCATTGAACCTTTAACAACCGTATTAAGCAATAACTAAGATGAGTATTTTAAAGAAACCCCTTAATACAGAAAAGTTCACACGCTTAGGTGAAAAGCTAAACCAGTTTGGTTTTATAGTAGATAAACACGCTACCAAAGCAGAAATTAAAGCTGAGGTGGAGAAAGTTTATGAAGTAAAGGTTACCTCTGTTAATACTATGATGTATGCAGGTAAAACCACTGTTAAATACACAAAACGCAATTTCATCCACGGTAAAAAACCATCTTTTAAGAAAGCAGTAGTAACGCTGAAAGAAGGAAACACCATAGATTTTTATAATAATTTATAATCAGCAATGCCGGTAAAAAGATTATCACCAGTAACTCCCAGTTCCCGTTTTGCGGTACTGAATACATACGAAGAGCTTACAGCATCCAAGCCTGAGAAGAGTCTTGTTATTTCCATAAAAAGCAGCGGTGGTAGAAATGCCACAGGTCGCATGACCATGCGCTATATGGATAAAGGCCACAAAAAGGCATATCGTATTATAGACTTCAACAGAGATAAAGTAAACATCCCTGCTACTGTAAAAACAGTGGAGTATGACCCAAACCGTACTGCTTTTATTGCATTGGTTTTTTATGCTGATGGAGAAAAAAGATACATCATTGCCCCACAAGGATTAAAAGTTGGGCAAACCATTATAAGTGGTGAGAGTGTACCCCCAGAAATTGGCAATACACTTCAAATACAAAACATTCCTCTTGGTACTATTATACACAATATAGAACTCCGCCCAGGTGGAGGTGCTAAATTGGCAAGAAGCGCAGGTAGCTATGCACAACTCCTTAACAGAGATGGTAAATATGCTACTTTAAAAATGCCTTCTGGTGAAACAAGGTTGGTACTATGTACTTGCTTTGCTACTATAGGTACAGTATCTAACGGCGACCATTCTTTGGTGAAGTTGGGTAAAGCAGGAAGAAAAAGATGGTTGGGAAGACGTCCACGCACAAGAGGTGTTGCAATGAACCCAGTTGACCATCCAATGGGTGGTGGTGAAGGTAGAGCTTCAGGAGGTCACCCACGTAGCAGAAAAGGATTATTGGCTAAAGGTTTAAAGACCCGTCGCAAGAAGAATCCTACTAATAGGTTCATTTTAGAAAGAAGAAAAAAATAAACAGTCCTACTAAAAATAAATAATGGCACGTTCAGTAAAAAAAGGACCTTACGTACACTTCAAACTTCAAAGGAAGGTTGATAAGATTAATGAAGGCGGTAAAAAAACCGTTGTTAAAACATGGGCACGCAGAAGCACAATTTCTCCGGATTTTGTGGGACACACATTTGCGGTGCATAACGGGAATAAATTCATCCCGGTATATGTAACAGAAAACATGGTAGGCCACAAATTAGGTGAGTTTGCGCCAACGCGTAACTTCCGTGGGCATGGTGATAAAAAAGGTAAAAAATAAGGCGAAATGCAAACAACTGTTAAACTTAATAATAATGCTCATTCCCCACGCAAAATGCGTTTGTTGGCAGACCTTGTAAGAGGTATGCAGGTGGATAAAGCTCTCTATACTTTAAAGGTGCATCCTAAAAAGATGTATTCTGTAATCCTTGAAAAATTGGTGCGTTCTGCCATTGCTTCTTGGAGCTTAAAGTATGAAGATGAAAGAATGGAAGACCAAAACTTGGTTATCTCTATGGTAAAAGTGGATGGTGCTAAAGTGTTGAAAAGAATTCAACCTGCACCACAAGGTAGGGCACACAGAGTGCGTACCAGATATAACCACATTACCCTTTCTGTTGCACCCAGCGGATGGGTAGCTCCAAAACCTGAAAAGGTTACTAAGGCTACAGCAGAAGTTGTTGCAGTAGCAGAAGCTCCTGCTAAAAAAGCGAAAGCTAGCAGCAAAAAAGCAGTGGAAGCAGCTACTGAAGCTGCTGCAAAAAAGACAAGAACCCGTAAAACGAAAGAAGAATAAATTAACTAAATGGGACAAAAAGTAAATCCTATAGCACTACGTCTTGGTTACATCCGCGGATGGGAATCTAATTGGTTTGGCGATAAAGATTACGCTGAAAAACTAATAGAAGATGAGAGAATCCGTAAATACGTAAACGGCCGCATTACCAAAGGTGGTGTAGCACGTATTGTTATTGAAAGAACCCTTAAAAGAGTTACCCTTACCATCCACACCTCACGCCCAGGTATTGTAATAGGCAGAGGCGGTGCAGAGGTAGATAAACTCAGAGAAGATTTAAAAGGCTTCACTAAAAAGGATGTTCAGATTAATATATTTGAAATCAAACGCCCTGAATTAGATGCTACTCTTGTAGCTCAAAATATAGCCAGCCAGTTAGAAGCAAGAATTTCATTCCGCCGTGCCATGAAAATGTCATTGCAATCTACCATGAGAATGGGAGCTGAAGGGATTAAAATTAAATGCTCTGGCAGATTGGGTGGTGCTGAGATTGCCCGTAGCGAAGGCTACAAAGAAGGACGCACTCCACTACATACTTTCCGTGCTGATATTGACTATGCATTGGCAGAAGCACAAACAGTGTATGGAAAGATTGGTGTAAAAGTTTGGATTTGCAAAGGCGAAGTTTTTGGCAAACGTGATTTATCACTAAACTTTGGTGCCGGCAAAGAAAGCAGAGGTGAAGGCGGCCCAGGTGGTATGCCTCGTGGAAATAGTGGCGACAGAAGAGGTGGCGGTGGAGATAGAAGAGGTGGTGGACCAGGTGGTGACCGTAACCGCGGTGGCGGCGGTGGTGGAGATAGAAGAGGCGGCGGACCAGGTGCAGGTGGCGGTGGCAACAGAGGTGGCGGAAGCAGATAATTTATAAATAAGAATCATAAACAATAATTGCGTTAAAAGCATTTTAAGATGTTATTACCAAAAAGAACCAAATACCGCAAAACACATAAGAGCAGGATTAAAGGACTTGCCTATAATGGCACTACTATCTCCTACGGCTCATTTGCGCTGAAAGGATTAGAACCTAAATACCTGACAAGCCGCCAAATTGAGGCAGCACGTATTGCCATTACCCGTTACATGAAAAGGGAAGGACAATTATGGATTCGCTTATTCCCTGATAAACCCATGACCAAAAAACCTGCAGAGGTACGTATGGGTAAAGGTAAAGGTAGCCCTGAGTATTGGGTAGCCGTTTGCGAACCCGGTAAAATTATCTTTGAAATTGACGGTGTATCAGAAGAGATAGCAAGAGAAGCCATGCGCCTTGGTGCACAAAAGCTACCTTGCGTAACCAAATTCTTAAAACGCCACGACTACGAAGGGGAATAAATAGTAATCAGTTCTCAGTAGTCAGTAATCAGAATAAAAACAAAACCCCCTCTCCTTAATTGGTAGAGGGGGTTTTTGTTTTTTAGAATATTATTAAGAGTTTGGTGTGTCACCAACCTCGGCTGCGAATCCCTTTGTTCAGGCTGCTTACTGAATTATTTTTTTATCCACATTCTTGGTTATCTCAAAAATTCTTCTAATTTGCGCTTCCTTAGTTTACTTTTTTTGAATTGAGGTTGACTTTAAAACATGAGGAGTTAACGTGAAAGCATGAGAGGTTGACATTGAAACATGAGGTGTTGACGTGAGAACATAAGAGGTTAACGGGTAAACATAGGGGGTTGACGCTTAAACATGGGAAGTTAACGGGGAAACATAGAGGGTTAACCTTGAAACATGAGAGGTTGACGATGGAACATGAGGGGTTGACGTGAAAACATAGGGTGATGACGGTGAAACATGAGGGTTTGAGGTAATGGAGAGACACTATCCCATAAAGTGTGTAAGTAGAAGAATATGG
>JAPLCZ010000305.1 GCA_026391915.1 Bacteroidota bacterium
TTTTAAAGCATGAATTGAGTGTAACACTAAGTGTAACCATCAACATTAATAAAAAGATTTTTTTCATTTGTGTTTATTTGTTTGTTAGTTAGTTTTTTTTATTTTTCTACGGCACCGCCACCACCATTACATCACTCCACTGCCCTACCTGCACGCCGTTTTTGCGGTAGATAGCGCGGAACTTCCATTGGGTGGGGTTGGGTAATGAAGCGATATTAAAGGTGTCTGTATAATTTGGGTCAGGGTCTATAGCAATAGTTCCCCAGCCTGTGTTGGTTCTATCCACTTGTATCTCCGCGCCATCAGCGGGGTGGCCTTCCCATCCCCAAAGTATTTCTACAAAATCGCCTTGGCGTTGGGCGGTGATATGGGGTTTCCAGGTGCTTGGGTCTTCGGGGCTGCCTTGTTCAATACCTATAATACCCAGTATCTGCCCATCTGTTTCGCTATAATTAGTAGCTGCTTTTATGCGTGCTACTATGCTGCGGATTTTCTTTAGCCCATCAAAAATAAGTGTAGCAGGCACTACGCCGGCATTGTACACAGGCACGCCTGTGGGGTTTGCACCATCAGTGCCTTCCAGCACAATTTTCATAAATAAAGTCATGGCTTTGCCGTATGCTTTCTGAGATAGCGTTGCCCCATAGATGTAGGCAAAAGTGGCTGCAAGGGCAATAATTTCATTTACATCAGCATCTGGGATGCCGTATTTTACCTTATAATTAGGTAGCTCTGTGGCAAAGTTTGCCAACCAATTGTTTTTGCCCGCTAAGGGGCGTGGGATGTAACCGAGTTTACTCATAGTTTGTTTTTATTAAGTTTAAAGTTAAAGGTTTCATGTTTAAAGACCAAACCCCTAAATCCCCTAAAGGGGACTTCCTCTCCGATGCCATTGCAAATATATTGAAGGTCAAAGCCCCCTTTAGGGGGTTGGGGGTAGAATGTTTTTGAAATTGGGCAGTGCTTACCAAGCCGCCGTAAGTGCTTCCCTGCTTTAGAAAAGTGCTTACCGACTCTTGGGCGCTACTTTTCTGCCTTGCGTAAGCACTTACCGCCTCCGCGTAAGTACTTACGAACTCTGCGTAAGTACCCGCTAAAAGCAAAATCCCGCTTACGGGGCGGGAAATAGTACAAATATATTTGGTGAAACTACCTACAAACTCCTGAGAGTTACTGCTACATAGTGGGGCGAATTGTCCGCTGTCCGCTGTCCGCTGTCCGCTGTCCGCTGTCCGTGTGGTTGAGAGTTACGTAACATACTATAGTAGTAAAAGAAGGCGCAAGTTAGAGGGATTTTTGGAAATGCAATGGAAGACGGAAAATAAATGATGGGGGAACTATTAACTATGAGTTATGAACTCTGAACCCAACATTAAACATTAAACCTTAAACTTTAAACTTTTTTCTAACAACTAACAACTACCAACTACTAACTAATTCCTAATTTCGCTGCATAAATATTAACTATGGATAAAGTACATAATTTTAGTGCAGGCCCGGGCATCTTGCCGCAAGAGGTAATTGAGGGTGGTATTGAGGCGTTAAAGAATTTTAAAAACATGGGGCTGAGTTTGGTGGAAATCTCTCACCGAAGCAAAGAGTGGGAGGATACCATGGCAGAGAGTGAAGCCCTCATCCGTGAATTATATAATGTGGGTAATGATTATGCAGTAATTTTTGTGCAGGGTGGCGCAAGTTTGCAGTTTACGCAAGTGCCGCAAAACCTATTGCCGGTGGGTGGCAAAGCTGCCTACCTAAAAACTGGAACTTGGGCAAGCAATGCTACCAAAGAGGCAAAACATTGGGGAGATGTGCAGGTGGTTGCCAGCAGTGAGGATAAAAATTTTAATTATATACCAAAGGGGTATGAAATCCCAAGTGATGCTGCGTATTTCCACATTACTACCAACAATACTATTTTTGGGACTGAGTTGCACCATGTGCCTGATAGCCCTGTGCCCTTAGTAGCAGATATGAGTTCTGATATTTTTAGCAGGCAGATAGAACTAAAAAACTATGATTTAATCTATGCAGGTGCACAAAAAAACATGGGTGCCGCAGGGGTTACTTTGGTAATAGTGAAAAAGGATGTGCTTGGCAAAACAGGCAGACAGATACCAACCATGTTGGATTACAGAACCCATGTAGAAAAAGAAAGCATGTATAATACCCCTCCGGTATTTGCTATTTATCTCTCTTACCTCACCTTAAAATGGATTAAGAAAATTGGAGGCGTTGGCCCTATGGAAGCCAGAAACAGAGAAAAAGCATCAACCCTTTATGCTGAGATTGATAGGAATCCCCTCTTCACAGGCACTACAGCTATTGAAGACCGTTCCATCATGAATCTATGTTTTGTAGCCAAAGATTTGGACTGCGAAAATAAGTTTGATGCCTTTGCAGAAAAGCACCTTTGTGTGGGATTAAAAGGGCACAGAAGTGTGGGCGGTTTCAGGGCATCATTATACAATGCATTGCCATTGGAGAGTGTGCAACATTTAGTAAATGTGATGAAAGAATTTGAAAAACAATACGCATAGATGATGAAAAGAGTTTTAGCAAATGATGGCATTGCCGATGATGGCAAACGCCTACTTGAGGAAGCGGGTTATGAGGTAATCACGGATAAGATTGCGCAGGCAGATTTGCCCAACAGAATTAATGAGTTTGATGTGCTTGTGGTGCGCAGCGCTACCAAAGTAACGCAGGAGGTTTTAGAACCCAGCAACAGAATGAAGTTGGTGGTGCGTGCAGGGGTAGGGGTGGATAATATTGATATTGCCTATGCCCGCAAAAAGGAAATTGAGGTAGCTAATACGCCTCAATCTTCATCGCTATCTGTGGCAGAATTGGTGTTTGCACATTTGTTTGGCGTTGCAAGATTCATCAGCCAAAGCAACCGTGATTTGCCAACGCAAGGCAAAGCAAAATTTAATGATTTAAAAAAGAAATATTCTGAGGGTGTTGAGTTGCGGGGCAAAACTATTGGCATTATTGGTTTTGGCAGGATTGGGCAAGAGGTAGCCAAAATTGCTTACTCTTTAGGCATGGAAGTAATAGCGCATGATGTTTATATCCCTGAGGCAAAACTTAGGTTTGACCATCTGCCTTTTAAACCAACCCCAACCATTGAAATAAAAACAACTAATTTAATTGATGTAATTACCAAAAGTGATTTCATCACACTCCACCTACCACATAATGAAGGAATGCCTCCAGTACTTGGAGAAAATGAATTCAGCAAAATGAAAAATGGAGTAGGGATTATCAATTGTGCAAGAGGTGGTGTGCTGAGTGAAACTGCTTTATTGGCAGCTATTGCTTCCGGCAAAGTTGCCTTTGCTGGTTTAGATGTTTTTGAAAACGAACCCAACATCAACGATGCTATTTTAGCAGAAAACAGAATATCTGTAACACCACATATTGGTGCTGCTACCAAAGAGGCACAGGATAGAATCAGCATTGAAGTAGCACAAGTAATCATCATCAAAACGGGCAATAAATAAAATTTAATGCCTTCTATAAAACCCTTTAAAGCGCTGCGCCCAACAGCAGAAAATGCGCAGGACTTTTCTGCATCTGCCTATAATTCTGATGATAATTTTAAGAAGGCAAAAAGATATAATCAGTCGGAATTATTTTATTTAAACATTCGCCGCCCACAAGCGTTTCATAAAAAAATAACAGAGGAAGATTCTTTTGCTTTCTCCAAAGATATTGTTGCCAAAGCGCAGGAGTCATGGGTATTGGTGAATGATGACAAAGATTGTTTTTACATTTACTCTCAAAGAAAAGGCAGCCGCACTTTTACAGGCATTATAGCCCTTGCTTCTATTGATGATTTGGTGAATAACAAAATTAAAAAGCACGAACACACAAGGGTAGATAAAGAAGATTTGATGGCTAAATATTTCCAGAATGTGGGGATAAATGGCAACCCGATTTTGCTTACCCATGAGCCCACTAATGATATTGATGACTTGCTTAAAGCTGCGGTAATAGCAAAGCCCATAGTTGATTTTACCACCCCTGCAGATACCCAACACTGCCTTTGGAAAATTGAAGATGAAAATCTTATTGCGAGTATCACAGAAGCCTATAAAAAATTAGATTCTTTTTACATTTCTGATGGGCATCACCGTTGTGCTGCCTACAAAAAACTATCCCCCCAACCTGATGGGCTAATGGCTTTTATTATCCCTGCCAATCAATTAAAGGTTTTTAGTTTCCACAGGATTATTTATAATCTTGGTGGCGTAAAAAGGAATGAGTTGATTGAAAAAATCAGCGCAATCTTTAAAGTTGAGAAGCTTGAAGAAATTTCTCAACCTAAAAAGGAAGGGGAAATTCACCT
>JAPLCZ010000128.1 GCA_026391915.1 Bacteroidota bacterium
CAATAAAATTAGTTTTGATAATGGTGGATATGGAATCTATACTTACTATTGTCAGAATTATACTGCACCATGTTTAGTTGCAAATAACATGATTTACATGGGTGGCAGTTACAGTACTAATTATGGTATCTATAACTATTACTATAGCTATGGTTTCCTTTGGTTAAACAATACCTATCATAGCGAAAGTTATTATGGCGCTGCAGTATATATGTACTATGGCAACCAAGGAAATACCTTCTATAATAATAACTTTAGCTTACCATATGCCAACACTATGTATGATATGCTTTATGAATACTCTTCTGATATTGATAGTATGAATTATAACAACTACTATACTAATGGTAGCGGCGCATACTTTAATTTCTACTATAGCAACTATTATGATTTATCATCATGGCAGAGTGCTTATGGCTTTGATGCTAACTCAGTAGAAATTGATCCTATCTTTACTTCTACTACAGCAGGTTCTGATAATCTACATATTACCAACTGTGCTCTTAAGAGCCTTGGTTTAGATATTAGTACATATGTTTCTACTGATATTGATGGTACTGTTCGTGATACAAGGCCTGATATGGGTGCTGATGAAGACATTGCTGGAACTCCTGGTATTTGGACTGGAAGTTATAATACAGTTTGGATGAATGTTGATAACTGGTGTGGAGGTGGTCTTCCTGGAGCTACAGATAACGTAACTCTAAATTCTGGACTTCCTAATTATCCAGTTATTACAACAGGTAATGGAATTTGTAATGACTACACTATTAGCTCAGGAGCTAGCACTACTATGAGTGGTGGTAAACTAACCGTTTATGGCACATTTACACACAGTGGTAGCTGGACTGCTACAGGTGGTACTACTGAGTTTGCAAAAACTTCTGGAACACAAGCAATTCCTGCTATTTCATTCTTGAGTTTAGAGACTTCTGGTGGTGCTACTAAAACTATGAGTGCAGACTTAACAGTTGACCAAACTTTAACTAACAATTCTACCCTTTCAATTGGAGCTGGTAACAAATTATCAATTAATGGTAATTATATAGGTACTGGTGGCATTACTGGTAGCACAACTTCTAAAGTTGCAGTTGGTGGTGGTGGCGTTGCACCTCATATTACTTTACCAAGTATGACATTATCAAACCTAACTATTGCACGCCATAATGGAGTTACAATTAGCTCTGGTAATTTGAATATCCAAGATTCTATTGATATGCTTGGTGGTATTCTATTTACAGATACTGTTAGTTTCAGCAACAAAATTGTTTTGGCTTCTGGTGGTAATCTTAATGAATCTGATACTTCATACATCTGGGGTACTATAGAGCAAACTAAGAATGTACCTTTATCTACCGATGTTAATTTTGGTGATATGGGTGTAACTATTAATGCAGCTACTACCTCCCCAGGTAGCACAGTAGTAACAAGAAAACAAAATGTTATCTCTGGTCTTACCGGTCATAATGGTCAAGCAGTTAAAGGATTTAAAACTACTTGGGATATTGTGCCTACAACCAATACTAACCTTGGTGCTACTTTAACTATGCACTACAATGGTGCATTCTTAAATAACATCGTAGAGACTTCTCTTGACTTATTTGTTGACCACGGAAGTGGATGGGATCATGCTGGTCTTGTTTCTATAAACACTACTGCTAATACTATTACTTCTAGACCACAATCTCACTTCTCTAACTTCACACTTGGTGGTTCATTTAGCAACCCTCTTCCTGTTGAACTAATTAGCTTTAATGCTTCATTGAAAAATGAAGTAACTGCTGCATTAGTTTGGAAGACCGCTTCTGAAATTGATAACAATCATTTTGATGTTGAAAGGTCAGTTGATGGTACTACTTTCTTGAAAGTAGGTGAAGTTGCAGGACATGGTACTACTAACATGGAATCAAGCTACGGCTTTGATGACCAGTTTGGAAATGTACTTTCTCCAGTACTTTACTACCGCTTAAAGCAAGTTGATAACAATGGAACATTTACTTATAGCAATATTGCTAAAGTACGCACTACAGAAAGAGTAGATGGTTTGAAAGTTTGGTACAATCAAGGTACTGACAAAATCGCTACTATTATTAGTGTGAACACAGCTGATAAAGTTACTCTTAAAGTTACTGACCAAACAGGTAAAGTTGTTGGTGAGCAAACTACAAGTGTAAGCAAAGGCAATAATGTACTTGAGTTAGATATGACAGGTAATGCAAAAGGTATCTATAACTTCATTTACACCAGCGGTGCAGGCACTCAGGTGAGAAGAGTTATTAAATACTAACCCTCTGAAATAGAGAATAGAATATATTATTCGGAAGCCCCGACCCTTAAATGGGTCGGGGCTTCTTGTTTTATTTCTGTTTTGAAAAATGGTTGAATAGCACCCTCTCAAAAATGAGGTTTTTTAAAAGCTACGGGAATTAAACTCTAATTTTGCCAAAAAATATCAATGACTTCTGATAGACCAATAATCTTAGTAACTAATGATGATGGCATCACCGCCCCTGGGATTGCTGCCTTGGTAAACGCAGTAAAACATTTGGGTGAGGTGGTGGTGGTGGCGCCAGATAGCCCACAATCTGGGATGGGACATGCCATTACTATTTCGGAGCCGTTGAGGTTGGATAAGGTGGATATTTTTAAGGGGATTATCTGTTACCAAACCTCTGGAACTCCTGCTGATTGTGTGAAATTAGCTGTATCAAAAGTGCTGCATCGCAAACCTGATTTGGTAGTGAGTGGTATCAACCACGGTAGTAACGCAAGTATTAATGTTATTTATAGCGGCACTATGTCAGCTGCAGTGGAGGGTGCTATTGAGGGGATACCTTCCATTGGATTTTCTCTCCTCAATTATGCCCATGATGCTGATATGGAAGCCGCTGGAAAGGTAGCGCACAAAATGGCGAAAATGGTTTTGGAAAAAGGTTTACCAGAGGGGGTTTTGCTAAATGTAAACATACCCTATTGTGATTTTGAAAATATAAAAGGTTATAAAGTTTGCAGGCAAGCCCGCGCCAAATACAATGAGGAATTTGATGAGAGAAAAGACCCTCATGGGCGCAATTATTTTTGGCTTCGTGGGGATTTTGCTAACTTTGACCACGGTGATGACACAGATGTTTTTGCCCTCAAAAATAATTTTGTGAGTATAGTACCTACCCAATTTGATTTAACCGCACACCACGCCATAGGCACTCTTAATACCTGGAATTTTTAAATGTATAAACGCGACAATATTCTCTATGGGTTTATCCCGTGCCTCATCTTCCCTTTCCTGATGGCACTGCTTATTTATCATCAGGCATTTGGCTTTGTTTCTTTTGAAGATTTTTTTAGGAGAAGTCAAGGGGCAGGTTTGCTGGGGCCTATACTCGCCATTTCTTGTTTAGGCAATCTCTTAATGTTCTTTTTCTTTTTGCGAACTGATAGATATTATGCCGCAAGAGGTGCTATCATGGCAACCGTACTCTATGCCCTCATTACGCTTTTCTTAAAAATGTTTTAATGAAATTTTACATCATTGCAGGCGAAGCTTCCGGTGATTTACATGCCTCTAATCTTATTAAGGAATTAAAGAAATTGCATCCTGCTGCGGACTTCCGCGGGTGGGGTGGTGATATGATGCAGGCGCAGGGAGTTACGCTGGTTAAGCATTACCGCGAACTGGCTTTTATGGGCTTTAAAGAGGTGCTGATGAATCTTTCTGCTATCATCAAAAATATTAAGTTTTGCAAGGAGGACATCAAATCTTATAACCCTGATGCTATTATTTTTGTGGATTATCCGGGCTTTAATCTGCGGATTGCTAAATGGGCTAAAGCCCAAAACTATAAAACTATATACTACATTTCTCCACAAATTTGGGCATGGAAGGAGAGCCGCGTTACACAGATAAAACGCAATATTGATTTGATGCTTTGCATCCTCCCTTTTGAAAAAGATTTCTACAAAAAGCATGGGATGGATGTGGTGTTTACTGGGCATCCGTTGCTGGATGTAGTGAAGGATTTTAATACTGGTGATTCGTTTTTTAAGGAGAATAATCTGAATGCAGATAAGCAAATTATTGCCCTGCTACCGGGTAGCCGCAAGCAGGAAATAAAAACTATGCTACCGGTAATGATGGAGGTGGCAAACGAGTTCCCGGAGGCGCAATTTGTGGTGGCAGGGGCACCGGCGCAGGATGGTGATTTTTATGACGAAGTCATAAAAATCACCCCCATAAAACTCATCCAAAACCAAACATACGCCCTGCTAAGCCACGCCACCGCTGCTTTAGTAACATCAGGAACTGCCACTTTGGAAACTGCCCTCTTTGGCGTACCCGAAGTAGTTTGCTATAAAGGAGGAAATGTCTCCTACCGCATTGCAAGGCTGTTGGTGAAAATAAAATTCATTTCTTTGGTAAACCTTATTGCAGGGAAGGAAATAGTGAAGGAATTAATTCAAAATGATTTTAATAAAGAGAACTGTACCGCAGAACTCCGCAAACTACTTACCCCATCCACCCGCCTCCCGATGATTGAAGAACTCAATAAAATTAAAGACATGCTTGGGGGCAGTGGTGCAAGTGCAAGAGCAGCGAAGGAGATAATGAGTCAATTTGAAAATGAGAAATGAAGACCATATGTTTTATAAACCTATGTTTGCCAAAAAAGTTGAGAGGTTTTATTTTATCTTTGCCGCATAATGGGGGATTAGCTCAGTTGGTAGAGCGCTTGCATGGCATGCAAGAGGTCATCGGTTCGAATCCGATATTCTCCACAATAGAAGGCAGCTTCATTAAGTTGCCTTTTTTGTTTGGATTAAAATGACAGTTTCAAAATCATGTAAGAAACCATTGGTATTAGTTTCTTTTGCCCTACCTAACAAGTTTAGGTTTGTAGCCAAATTAAAACAATAGAGAAGATGACGACAAATTTTACTCCGACACTATCCCATAAAGTGTGTAAGTAGAAGAATATGGTTATATTTTTAGTTTCATTCTTTCTTCAAAAATAATGATAAATTGGTTAAAAATAATTCCCCAGTCTTTTATCTGCTGT
>JAPLCZ010000249.1 GCA_026391915.1 Bacteroidota bacterium
AAGGCAACCCATGGTTTGGGTTGCCTTTTTTGTTTTACATTTGTTGCAGAATGAACACCACCGCCGAGTTCCGAATACCCACAATGCACCGCTTCGGCAGACTCGGCTGGGAAGGAAAGTGTTTTGTGTGCCACAAACCACGGCTATGGAGAGAATTAAATAGCTTATAAACAAAAAAGGCAACCCATGGTTTGGGTTGCCTTTTTTGTTTATAGTCGGATTACAAATCCTTATAGTAAGGGCTTCGGGATTACAAATCCCGAAGAGCAGGCACCAACCACGGTGATGGAGTTTTCAAAAGTTCTTTACCTTTGCTTTACTAAGACCCCATTATTAAAAATATTTGTAGGGACAAACTGCAAATACAATCAATTAAAACCAATTTCAAAATGAAAAAAATATTTTTGCTTTTAAGTTTTTTCTTATCAATTAATGCTTACACACAAAAGGTGTTTAAAGAGCATTATAGAAATGGAGCAGTTAAATTTGATTATCAAGTTGACAATAAAACTGGTGCAAAAAACGGATACTATAAGTCATATTTGCAAGATGGATTACTATATCAATCTGGCAATTATATGATGGGAAAGAAAAATGGATTATGGACGACTTATGATGAAAATGGTACTGGTCAGGTTGCATCCGCTATGAATTTTCGTAATAATCTAATGCATGGACAATACAAACAATGGTGTTTTAAAGATTCAAAACGATATTTATGTGGTGACTATTTATATAAGGATGGAAATGAGATTAAATCAAAAACCTATTACAGCAATGGGAAATTGAAAGGGGAAGTAGATGTTGAAAAGAAAATTCAAAATGAATGGTTTGAAGATGGAAGCCCCAAAGAAGGAATGATTAATGGTAAATTCTATGCTTCTTCTGAAGATGGTGACGGCTATAGATGGGTGAACACATTAATATTTGATAGTCTAGGTAATGAATATAGTTATTTTTTTGCTGGCTATCAAGGCGAGTTAAAAGAAATACAGATTAAGGACAAAGAGGGGAATACAATTAAAAGATACGATTATAATGATTTACCTAACTGTAATCCAGAGGCTCTTGATCATAATGGCAAAGCTATTAAGTTAGATAGTACTGAATTCAAAACAGCACTTTCACTTTATTTATTTGGACCTGACCCTAATAAAAAAGTAAAAAATAATAATTGTAAGTATAAAAAATAATCTATTAAAATTAAATCAAAAACAATATGGCAATAGCTAGATGTGTGTTAGATGCTCCGAAGAAGGGGTATAAAAATTATATTGAACCAGTAGGTCATCCTAATTCAGCACTAATTTGTGGAAAAATGGATGTACTGAACCTGCATATATTTTTTTAAATGAAAAAGATTTAACGTGGTTTAACATCAATAAGAAAAAAAATTGCATTTTTGGAATGCCTGGGACTGAACAGGCAAAGCTAAAAGGGAATCCAGAATCAATCGTATATACTTTGCCTTAACCCTCCTGCTGGGCGGGATTTGTAATCCCGTCCTCCCTACTATAAGGATTTTCAATCCGTTTTTATTTTGTTAGTGTTTCGGCAACGAAACTACCCATTTTTTCACAATCCAACACAAAATTTTCGGCATTCAGGAGGAACCTTGTTTGCGGGAGTTAACGCGTGCTATCTCCAACAAGTTTCCTCCTGAATGACCACAAGATTTCCGTCATTCAGTAGGAAACTTGCTGCGTAATAGTACTAACTCACCACAACATAATAAACTACCACTCCATCATTCCTCAATCTCACACGCACACAAAAAAATAGTGTTATTTGTAGTGTTTCAGCAGTTACAAACTATGACTCAACAGAAAATAACTATGAACTATGAGTTATAAAATACGATGTTATAAAAATTTATTATGACCCAATAAAATTATTTTTATTCCCTATAACATTTTTATAAAATATACTTTATATTTGCAGTATTAAAACAATTTCAAACTAAGAATTTCAAACTTCAAATTATAAAACAATGGCTAACAAAAGAGATGTAATCCGTGCTTACCGCTTTTCAGATGGGTTTTTAACCACCCGCTGCGATTCTTTAATCTTTTCACTCACCCGTGACCAAGGCGCGCTGAACCAATTTGGTGTGCCTATGACCAGGGTTACTGGTTTGCAGACTTTAATTGATACTTTTTTGGGTGTTGGTTTTGACCAAACCTATATGAGCCAAGCCATGGGCAAAAGGCAACTCCGCGATACAAAACAAGCGGAATTATTAAAGGAAATGAAGAATCTCCGCACCAAAGTGGAGGGCAAATGGCCTACAGATGCGGCTTTGCAAGGGGAATTTAACCTCGGCGGTAGCATTAGCCAATTAGATGCAATTGATTTGAAGCTTCACGCAGAGGTAACATTAGATGCCTTAGCAGCTCATCAGGCTGAATTTGGAACTCCGTATGCCATTGATGCACCCTATGTAACTGCTTTTGGGGCTAAAATTACTGCCTTAAATGGCGCTACTAAGGACTACAACGTAGCGGCTAACCTCCGCAAAACAAAAACTGTAGCGAGGATATTGGCAGGCAATATTTTATACCATGAAATGCTTGCTTTATGCGCTATTGGGCAAAATTATTGGGAAGACAATGCTAATCCTGAGTTTTATAATGAATATGTATTAAATGAAAGTTCTCCACCGCCACCAGTACAGAATATTGATGAGAATTTAAACCCATTGGAGGTGAAAGAATTGGTGATTACAGTGCCTTATAATGCAAATACATCATTATTAATGACCAATAACGGTGCTTTAGCAGGTGATGACCTCACTATTTGGTTTGGGACTGACATCGCCCTGCCGCCCACGCCGGAGGCACTGCTCCTCATCCATGGCGCTACCGAAAACCATATTGCAGGGGATATAAATTATGACACCACTAATCTTAAGCTGTTTGTGAAGAATAATTCAGCTACTAATATTGTGGGTGCGCATGTGGTGGTGAATGCGGGATAGGGGATTTGAAGACGTTGTGATGTGAAGATTTTAAGATGTGCAAAGCAATAGCTCTCCAATACATCTTTTAATCTTAAAATCTCCAAATCTTTATTGGGTTTATTTTAAATTCGTACCCAATAAAATTAACTCATGCAATCCTCCGCCACCAGTGTAGAAGAATACCTAAACCAATTACCCTCTGATAGAGTTGCCCCCATGAGGTAACTGCGGGAGGTGATTTTACAGAACATCCCCAAAGGTTTTAAGGAGGGGATGGGCTACGGAAATATGGGCTATAGCGTGCCGCATAGTATTTACCCCGCGGGCTATCATTGCGACCCCAAACTCCCATTGCCTTTTGTGGGTATTGCATCACAAAAAAATTTTATAGCTTTTTACCACATGGGTATATATGCCAATCCCGCCTTTCTGGAGTGGTTTGTAAGTGAATATCCCAAGCACAGCAAGCAAAAATTGGATATGGGCAAAAGCTGTGTGAGGTTTAAAAAGCTAGACCAAATACCCTATAAACTCATTGGGGAATTAATGCGGAAGATTTCTGTAGAAAATTGGATAGATTTGTACGAACAAAATTTAAAAAAAACTAAATAACAATTAAAACCAAAACACATGAAAATCGTAAAGAAAATTTTGATTGGCATAGTGGGCTTAGTAGCCCTGTTGCTGATTGTAGCACTATTCGTTAAAGGCGAATATTCTGTAGTGAAAGAAGTCACTATTAACAAGCCTAAACAAGATGTATTTAACTACATTAAAATCTTGAGAAACCAAGACCATTTTAGCGTTTGGAACATGAAAGACCCCAATGCAAAAATGGAAACGAAAGGTACTGATGGCACTGTAGGCGCCATCTCTAGTTGGGATAGCGATAACAAAGAAGTAGGCAAAGGAGAACAGGAAATTAAGAAAATTGTAGATGGCGAAAGGGTGGATATGGAGCTGCGTTTTAAGAAACCTTTTGAAGCTACTGACCAAGCCTTTTTTACTACAGAAACTGAAGGCACCGGTACTAAAGTAAAATGGGGCTTTAATGGCAAAATGCCTTACCCAATGAACTTGATGTGCCTCTTTATGGATATGGAAAAAATGCTTGGCCCTGATTTGCAAAAAGGTCTTGATAATTTAAAAGTGGAGTTGGAGAAATAGAGAAGAATTATCCTTCCCAAAAAAAAGCCCTTGGAGTTTCAATATTCCAAGGGCTTTTTTTTACAAAGTTGTTGTTGGTTTTTAGTGGTAGCGTGTTTTTTAACACCTGCCCGAAAGAATTCATTCTGGCGGGTCTTACCTCACCACCCTATACACAGGGTATCTATTCACTGTCTTCTCAAAATAGGGTGAGTTTTTATACACAAAATCCAGTTGCATTTGGGCAGATTTTGCAAAGGTGGGGTCTGCTAATTTTTTTGTTTCCAGTTCTTTTTTGAGGGCGGGGTTTTTCTCTAAAATATCTGCTGCCACATCTTCCCAAACGTAATCGGAAAAATACTCTTTTTGTTGTAGCACGGCATCAAAAAAGTTCCATGCAAAAAAGGCATCAGGGGCTTGTGGCTCTAAGGTTTCCATAAGGTAGCGCATACGCCTTTGGTCAGTGTTTATCAGCCAATCTCCTTTTAAAAATTTCAGGCTTTTTTTCTCAGTACTCAGCGTAACTTTTTGGTGTAGGTAATGCCCCTCATAGGGTTTGTTGTTGCGGGCATTTTCGTAATTGGTAATGGTATAAACTTCTACCTCAATAATGGAATCATGAATGAGGGGTGTCATCCAAACGCCATTGTTTTTTAGGCGGTCAATCACCCCACTCCAGGCGCAGGGGATAATGTAGGCTTTGGGCACTTTTACAAAGATGCCGGGGGTAACATAGTTGTAGTATTTTATCCTTTTATTGTAGGGCTTTTCATGGTTATAATAAAGCCGTGGCAGCCCACTTATTATGCTGGGTTTATAGGCAGCTTCATAGCCTTTAAAATTAATCCAGTCATAGCTTAAGCTATCTTCTGCCCAGGTAATTACGTGTTCTTTGGCATACATTAAACTTGATATGGCAATGCTTCTTTGGGTGAGGATATGCGCTGCATCTTTATGCAGATTTATGAGTAATGCCAGCATAAAAGAATAGTTGGATTGCAACCTTTTATCAAAGGGTTTTAGCATATGGGTTTCTACGGTGTAGCTAATGCAATTAAACAACGCTGCATAGCCCGAAGAAAATCTCGAAGGTGCATGGCCAGATACCAAACCCGAGTCGGGGATATTGGCTTTGGTTTCCACATAAGGGCACATCTCAAAACCATCTTTGGTGGTGAGTTTATTGATAGCTGGGGTAAGCTCATCACGCATATAAGTATTGAGGTTTACATCCAAACTCAACTCATTGGAAATATAGGTGAGGGTGTACTGATAATCTGCCCCATCACTTACATGGTTATCAATAAAAACATCCGGCTCCCAAGCAGAGAAAATGCGATTAAAAGTCTGTGCATTTTTAGAATCGGATTTTATAAAATCGCGGTTGAGGTCTAGGTTTTTTGCATTGCCACGGAAGCCATATTCTTGCGGCCCGTTTTGGTTGGCGCGGCTGCAACAACCGCGGTTCATCACGCCATCAATATTGTAGGTGGGTATTATAAGAATCACCACATTATCCAGTAGTTTTTTGTAGTCATTTTTGGTGAGGATATCCCGCACAAACATCATGGTGGCATCCACCCCTTCCGGCTCACCGGCATGTATGGCATTATTAATCATCAGCACCAATTTGCCAGAGGTTTTTAGCTCTTTTATATTGAAGTTTTTGGATGTGGAAATAATTGCCAAAGGTAGTTTTGTGCCGTTATCACTTTGCCCAAAACTATCCGTGAGCTTTACCTCCGGGAAAGTTTTTTCTAGGAGTTGATAGTAAGCAAGGGTCTCCTGAAAAGTGGCGGTGTAATTACCCTTTGTTTTTTCGTGAGGGGTTCGCAAATCAGGCGTGCCTTGCATACCTGCAAAAGCCTTGGTGCAGAAAATCAATGTTAAGAAAAGAATATTTTTCATGAGAGGGGGTGCATAAAAAAAGCCTCACGAAATTAGTGAGGCTTTTTGAATTGGGTGGGCCCACCTGGGCTTGAACCAGGGACCACCTGATTATGAGTCAGGTGCTCTAACCAGCTGAGCTATATGCCCTGCTTTTTTGTAAGAGCTGCAAAATTAAGGTTTGGTGGCTACACACGCAATCTTTTGTTGAAATGGGGGTGAAAACCATTCACCCTTACTGATGGCAATTTGCTTTAGGGATAACCTCTTTTCATCAAAAAAAGCAGGAATGAAACCCCCAAAGTCATTGGATGGAATTAATATTAATCCTTACCTTTACCCGATTTTTTTTAAAAACTCAATTTATGAATAACCAAACTGCAAACGCCAAGTTTACAACTACAATTCTTTTATTTTTATCCTTGATTTTATTTTCGGGGAAAACATTTGCCGCACTCAACGGCACCTACACCATTAACAAATCTGCGGCTGCCAGCAGCACCAACTACAAAAGCTTTAGGGCAGCGGTGAATGATTTAACACTGGGCAACAGAGGTGATGGTGGAACCCCGAATGGCGCAGGAGTTTCGGGTGCAGTAACTTTTAATATTGCCAATGGCACCTATACAGAAACAGTAGTTGTAAATGCTATTAGTGGTACATCACCAACAAATACAGTTACCTTTCAATCAGCATCTGGTGATAGTACAAAGGTGATTTTGGATACCGCATCCACCAATAATTCCAACGATTATGTCTTGCAATTAAACAGTGCATCCTATGTTACATTTAAGCAAATGACTTTTACCAGAAAAATTGGGACTAACTATTATGTAAATTTGGTTAATATAACTGGGTCATCTTATAGAAATCAATTTCTTAATTGCAGGTTCATTGGTCTTAAAGGGTTGT
Organism: Bacteroidota bacterium; assembly: GCA_026391915.1. GTDB lineage: Bacteria > Bacteroidota > Bacteroidia > CAILMK01 > CAILMK01 > JAPLCZ01. The sequence goes on from JAPLCZ010000249.1 coordinate 6,905, forward strand.
ACGGTCAAGGTATTTACTCTTATGGAATTAATGACTCAAGTAACATAATAAAAAACAACTATTTTCTTTATAACACTTACTCAATCTATTTGGGAGGAGGGAGTACTACTGATCTTGAAACATCAACCAATATTGATGGTAATTTTATTGATAGCCCAAGCACCGGAGGAATGGTGTTATATTATCAGGATGGATTAAAGGTTAATAACAATACTATTAAGGGTGCACCAACCTATTATGGGATTGTTCTTTGGTATTGCTACAACGGTTTGCAAATAAATAAGAATAAACTAGTTCTTGACAATACATATTATGGATTGTACCTCTATGTTGCAGGATATACAGGTGGGGTTACCACGCAACTTTCTCCTGGTTTAAATTCAAATAATACTGTATCAATGACAGGTGCAAATTGCTATTATGGTTTATACTCTGCCTATTGCTTAAATCAGAACTATTACAATAATTCAGTACTTCTCTATGGTACTACCTACGCTAGCTCAATAGCAGGTTATTTTGTTGGTAGTGGTACCTATTACACTAATAATAATGTAATGAATAACATCTTTGTAAATAAGAGTGGAACCCTGCCTTATGCAAACACAGAAACGGCTTATATTATTAATTCGGACTACAATGATTTTTATGCATCAGGTAGTTATATAGCCCAGTGGGTTACTACAAAATATACCACTCTTTCAGCGTTAAGAAGTGCAAGTGGAAAGGATTATCACTCCATAAATCTTGACCCAAGTTTTACGTCAAGTACGAATTTGCATATAGGCAATACATCGCTTAACAGCGCAGGTAAAAACTTAGCAGAAGTAGTTGATGATATTGATGGGCAATACCGCAGCCCTAACGTAATGGATATTGGTGCGGATGAAATTTTTCCTGCCAGTAACGACGCTGGTATTTCTCAGATTACGCCTTTACAACCGTATTCTTCTGGTTCTAAATCCATCATGGCTAGGCTTAATAATTTTGGGGCTAATAACCTTACCTCTGCCACGATTAACTGGAAGTTTAATGGGACTACACAAACCGCAGTTTCATGGACTGGAACACTCACCTCTGGGCAAAGTACATTGGTTAGTTTGGGTACACAAACCTTCAGTGCTGGTAGTACCTATTCAACTAAAGTATGGACTTCTGTACCTAACGGAACGTCTGACGGAGATGTAAAAAATGACACACTAACGACCACAACTTGCCCCGGGCTTACCGGCACTTATACGATAGGTGGAAGTGGAGCCAACTTCGCTTCTTTTAACGCAGCTATTTATGCACTTAGTTGTGGGGGATTAGCAGGGCCTGTTTTATTTAAAGTGAATGCAGGAACTTACACAGAGCAAGTTGATTTGGCCTATGTAAAATATGCTTCCCCAACTAATACAATCACATTTGATGGTGGTGCAGGGAATGCCGCTACCAGAATTTTGAATTATAATAGTACATCAAATCTTGCAGCCCACACCTTCAGAATAAATAATACTCCTTATGTAACTGTAAAGAATT
>JAPLCZ010000007.1 GCA_026391915.1 Bacteroidota bacterium
TTTCATCATCATATATAATTTCCTGAGTCTTTGAAACAAGGCTTAATTTTGTTTTTATCTTTTCAAGTTGGGCATTATTCCCTAATTTTACTGACTCTACAATCTTTGTAATTGTTCCAATATCCTCTTTGGTAGCAAGGTTTCTACCTTTTTCGTTAAAGTAAGATGGTAAATAATTCTTAAGAAAAAGAAATAAAATAACTTGAAATAATCCATTTGTAGTTATAATTATTATTTGGTCATTTGTCATCAGTTATATTTTCTTAGATTTTGAAATTAACACACTAAGCATTAAAATTTCTCACCAAAGCTAAAACAAAAATTCTAATCTACATTAACACTTCCCTTATCTCCATTGCCAACCCTCCAAACAAAAAAATCAATGTGAAATTTTTGACATCACTACATTAAACCTTCTGATAAAATTGGCAGCAATCCAACTTTAAACTTCAAACATTAAACTTTAAACCTCCTCCTTCTTTTTTATCCATACCCATTCCACATAATCCCTCCCCACGGCTTACCTTTGCATAGAATTAGTCTAAATTGACTACGCTTTAAGGATGGCAGAGGAAACAGAATTATTAGAAGAATTAACGCAGGGAGATTATAAATACGGCTTCGTTACCAATATTGAGGAGGACTCACTTCCTCCCGGGTTAAATGAAGATGTGGTTAGACTAATTTCTCTGAAAAAGAATGAGCCGGAATGGTTGCTGCAGTGGAGGCTTAAGGCTTTCCGCCATTGGCTGCAAATGGAAAAACCGCATTGGCAAAACGTAACCTTCCCTGAGATAAATTATCAGGATATCATCTATTATTCGGCACCCAAACAAAAAGTACAACTCAATAGCCTTGATGAGGTTGACCCCGAATTATTAAAAACTTTTGAGAAGCTGGGCATCCCTATCAATGAACAAAAAATGTTGACTGGCGTAGCAGTAGATGTGGTTTTTGACAGCATTTCGGTAGCTACAACCTTCAAAGAAAAGCTAAATGAGATGGGTGTAATTTTTTGCAGCATGAGTGAGGCTGTAAAAAATCATCCCGATTTAATTAAAAAATATCTGGGCTCTGTGGTGCCTTTTACTGATAACTATTTTGCGGCTTTGAACTCCGCCGTTTTCAGTGATGGCTCTTTTGTTTTTATCCCAAAAGGAGTGCGCTGCCCAATGGAGCTTTCCACTTATTTCCGCATTAATGCGCAAAACTCTGGGCAGTTTGAGAGGACGCTGATAGTGGCGGAAGATGACTCTTATGTGAGCTATCTGGAGGGTTGCACAGCACCCAAGCGTGATGAAAATCAGCTCCACGCCGCAGTGGTGGAGTTGGTAACTTTGGATAACGCAGAAATCAAATATTCTACGGTGCAAAACTGGTATCCCGGTGATAAAGACGGGAAGGGTGGCATCTATAATTTTGTAACCAAACGCGGAAATTGTTTGGGGAACAACTCCAAAATTTCATGGACACAGGTGGAGACTGGTTCTGCCATTACATGGAAATATCCAAGCGTGGTTTTAAAGGGTGATAATTCTGTGGGAGAGTTTTATTCTGTGGCAGTTACCAATAATTATCAGCAGGCAGATACGGGTACAAAAATGATTCATGTAGGCAAAAATACCAGCAGCAGAATTGTGTCAAAAGGAATTTCGGCGGGCTTTAGCCAAAACACTTATCGCGGACAAGTGAAGGTAAATAAAAGAGCAACTGGCGCAAGAAATTTCTCTCAGTGCGATTCTCTTTTGATGGGTGATAAATGCGGTGCGCATACTTTCCCGTACATAGAAGTGGACAACCCAACAGCACAAGTGGCGCATGAGGCTACTACCTCAAAAATTGGTGCTGACCAGCTTTTCTACTGCAACCAAAGGGGCATTAGTACTGAGAGTGCGGTGGCATTAATTGTAAATGGATATTGCAAAGAAGTCCTTAACCATTTGCCTATGGAGTTTGCTGTGGAAGCGCAGAAGTTATTGGCGATTTCGTTGGAAGGTTCGGTAGGATAAAAAGAGTTTAAAGTTTAAAGTTATGTTAGAAATAAGAAATATAGAAGCGGGGATTGAAGGGAAGCAAATCCTTAAAGGGATAAATTTAGCAATAAAAGCTGGAGAAGTTCATGCTATTATGGGGCCTAATGGTTCCGGAAAAAGCACGCTTGCCTCCGTGCTTGCAGGTAGGGAAGAGTATCAGGTTTCTGGAGGTGAAGTGAGCTTTAACGGTAAAGATTTATTGGAGATGTCACCCGAAGATAGAGCCCGTGAGGGAGTGTTTTTGGCGTTTCAATATCCAGTGGAAATTCCGGGGGTAAGCACCACCAATTTTATGCGCACTTCCATCAATGAAATTCGCAAATACCGTGGCTTGCCAGATTTGGATTCTTCTACTTTTCTTAAGCTGATGAAAGAGAAAATGGCGTATGTGGAGATTGACCAAAAACTGCTTTCACGTTCTTTGAATGAAGGTTTTAGCGGTGGTGAGAAAAAGAGAAATGAGATATTCCAGATGGCAATGCTGGAGCCCAAACTTGCTATACTTGATGAGACGGATTCAGGGTTGGATATTGATGCTTTGCGCATTGTTGCCAATGGTGTAAACAGGCTCAAAAATAGTGAAAATGCATTCCTTATTATTACGCACTACCAAAGGTTGCTGGATTATATTGTTCCTGATTTTGTGCATGTGCTTTACAATGGAAAAATTGTAAAATCTGGCGGTAAAGAATTAGCGCTGGAGCTGGAAGAAAAAGGATACGACTGGATTAAAAATCTTGAACCTGCCAACGCTTAATCACCCTATGCAAGCAACTTTATCAGGCATTGATTTGAAAGAGAAACTACAAGAATATTTTGTATTGAGGGGGGCAGATGCCTTATCCCAAATAAGGAAGGAGGCATTCCGTATTTTTCAAGAAAAGGGATTCCCAACTACCCGCCATGAGGACTGGAAATACACAAGTCTTTTAGATGCCTTCGCCATAGAATGGAATTTAGTTTCTGAAGAAAATTCATTTACAAAAGAAGATTTAAAAGCGCATTTAATTCCTGATTTGGAATCTCATATTTTAGTATTGGTGGACGGTGTTTTTCAACCTCAGCTTTCTACTATTTTATCAGAGGAGTCTGGCATTGAAATCAAATCATTTGCATCAGCCATTAAAGAAAATAAGAATTTAGTTGAGGCTCATTTTGCACAACATCTTTCTACAAATTTTAATGGATTGGTAGCATTGAATACCGCATTGGCATTTGATGGAATTTTTGTCTTTGTGCCCAAAGGAAAAACAGTAAAACACCCAATTCAGATTTTGAATTTGAATGGAGGGAATAACCAATTCTCCAATACTAGAAACCTGATAATTGCAGAAGAAAACGCCGCTTTAAATTTGGTTGAAGTCTATGCATCTCAGTCAAAAAATTCTTCTTTCTCTAATGTAGTAACAGAAATTTCTGCGGCAGAAAATGCAAGAGTAAATAACTACAAACTGCAATTGCAGAATGATAATTCGCATCAAATAAATACCACTCAAATCACTCAAAAGAAAAACTCTTTGGTGAATACTTTTACCGTTACTCTTGGTGGCAAATTAGTGCGCAATGATTTGAATTTTAACCTTGCGGATTCGCATATAGAATCCCACCTTTACGGGCTGTATATACCATCCGCAGAACAGCATTTTGATAACCATAGTTTTGTTGACCATGCACAGCCCAACGGCTTTAGCAATGAGTTTTACAAAGGGATAATGTTGGACAAAGGCAGAGGAGTTTTTAACGGGAAAATTATGGTGAGGCAGGATGCTCAAAAAACAAATGCCTACCAATCCAATAAAAATATTTTACTGAGCAATGAGGCAAAAGTGGATACCAAACCACAACTTGAGATTTTTGCAGATGATGTAAAATGCAGCCATGGTGCTACAGTTGGGGTTTTGATGTGGCAAAAATTCGGGAGAATTTCCCCATCCTCTCCACCAAGGTTTATGGTAAACCCTTAGTATATTTTGATAATGCCGCTACCTCTCAAAAACCGCAACAGGTAATTGATAGATTGGTGAAATATTATCAAGAAGAAAATAGCAATGTGCACCGTGGAATATATTATCTGAGTGAGCTGGCTTCCGCAAAATATGAGGAAGCAAGGGATGTTGTAAGAACACACCTTAATGCAAATTCTCTTGCTGAAATAATTTTTGTTAGAGGCGCAACTGAAGGTATAAACTTGGTTGCAAATAGTTGGGGCAAACATAATATTGTTGCAGGAGATGAGGTAATCATCAGCGCTATGGAACACCACGCCAACCTTGTTCCGTGGCAACAACTCTGCAAAGAAAAAGGGGCTACATTAAAAGTAATTCCGATTGATGATAATGGTGAAATCATCTTTGAAGAATACAAAAATCTACTCTCAGATAAAACCAAAATAGTTGCGGTGGCGCATACCTCCAATGGTATTGGAACTATCAATCCTATTAAAGAAATAATTGCTGAGGCACACAAAAAAAACATCCCTGTTTTGGTAGATGGCTGCCAAGCTTCACCACATTTTAAAGTAGATGTTAAGGAACTGGATTGCGACTTCTATGTTTTCTCCGGACACAAAACTTTTGCGCCTACAGGCATTGGGGTTTTGTATGGGAAAGAGAATTTATTAGATGCCATGCCACCTTACCAAATGGGCGGTGAGATGATAAAATTCGTGTCTTTTACAGAAACTACCTTTAACGATTTGCCAATAAAATTTGAAGCCGCCACTCCCAATATTGCAGGGGCAATTGGTTTAGCAACTGCCATAGAATATGTGGATTCTTTGGGAAGAAATAACATAGAAAATTACGAAGAAGATTTAAAATCTTATGCTTTGCAAAAACTGCAAGAGGTTAAAAATCTCAAGCTCATTGGCAATGCAAAAAACAGAATTCCGCTTTTTTCTTTTGTGGTGGAAGGCACACATCCTCTAGACCTCGGCACCATGCTGGACTTTGAAGGAATTGCCATCCGCACCGGCAACCACTGCGCACAACCTCTTATGCAACGCATGGGTGTGGCGGCAACTTGCAGGGCTTCCCTGGCGTTCTATAACACCAAGGCAGAAGTGGATTATTTTGTTGACTCTTTGAATAAAGTTGTTAAGAAACTCATCTCATAAAAATGCAACAAACCATAGAAGAAATACAGCAAGAAATTGTGGAGGAATTTGAGATGTTCCATGAGTGGCAGGATAAATATGAGTACCTCATTCAACTTGGAAAAGAGTTAGACCCTATGCCCGTCAATACCCAGACCGAGGAAAATAAAGTGAAAGGTTGCCAATCCAATGTATGGGTGAATGCAGAATATACTGACGGTAAATTATTTTTCACTGGAGATAGTGATGCCCTAATTGTAAAAGGATTAGTTGCTTTGGTATTACGCGTTTTCACCGGTAATAACCCAGATGAAATACTCAATGCACAACCCCATTTTATTGCTGATATTGGTTTGGCAAATCACCTCTCCCCTACCCGCAGCAACGGGCTTGCGGCAATGGTAAAACAAATAAAATTCTACGCCTTGGCGTATAAAACAAAAGCCGGATTGGCTTAAATAATTATGGAGACTCCTACAGAAAATACAGCCGCTGAAAACCCTATTGAGTTATCTCTTCATGATAAAATTTATGAACAGATTAAAACTATTTTTGACCCCGAAATCCCAGTTAACATTTATGAGTTGGGTTTGATTTACGAAGTGCGGATTGAAGACAATAACGATGTATTTGTATTGATGACTCTTACTTCCCCTGCCTGCCCAGCAGCAGGTATGTTACCTGGAGAAGTGGAAGAAAAAATCCGTGCTATAGAAGGTGTAAATGAAGTGAAAATTGAAATCACTTTTGAGCCGCCCTGGGACCAAAGCATGATGACTGACGAAGCAAAGTTGGAGTTGGGGTTTATGTAGAGGGAAGACAGTTTTCAGTTATCAGTTTTCAGTTGTCAGAAAATATTTTACTGGCACTATCAGATTGTCCCGAGACTATTCCAAACGGGGTTATTCAATATCCTTAATATTTAATTGGCTTTGCCTGAGTATAGACCGAAAAGTCCCGTCAGGTATTTCTTTAATCTGTAAATCTGTGGCATAAATTCTTATTAGTCTTGTATCCTACTTTATCATATTGGCAATGTCGTTATAAAATGCAAAGCCCATTAGTAAAAAGATAAGTGCCATGCCCACCATCTGTGAGATTTCCAGCACGCGGTAGGAAGCAGGTTTCCCACGGATAAGTTCTGCAATTAAAAAGATTAGGTAGCCGCCATCCAATGCAGGGATTGGTAGAAAATTCATAAAGGCAAGCACCATAGAAAGCAATGCTGTAAGTTTCCAGAATTTATTCCACTCCCATTTAGAGCCATAAATCTGCATGATGCCTATAGGACCTTGAATTGTTTTATTAGCTGGCAAATCTCCGCTGATAACTTTACCCAAACCTTTTACATTATCAGCTACTGCACCTACTGCTGTACCCCAAGCAGTACCGGCAGAGGAGGCTAAACCCGGGTGAATTGTATCTGCTTGCAGAATTGATTTATCTACAACTGCAAAACCCAATTTACCCTCTGCACTTACTTTAGCTTTGAGTTCAGAGGGAGCCCCATCACGATTAATTTTAAGCGTAATTTCTTTGCTTTTATTATTATCCAATTGTTCAACAAATTCATCAAAGAAATGAGTTTCGTTACCATTAACGGATAGAATTTCATCACCTTCTTTTAAGCCAGCCTCAGCAGCAGCAGAGCCTTTTGTAATTTGACCTACCCCAAACTTACTGCGCAACATAATAAAATTATTAATGCCTCCTTGGGATAGGAAAGTCTTCCCGAAATCATCAGGCAGGGTAATCTTTTTTATTTCTTCACCGCGCTTTACTTCAATCACAACTCCTTTGTTAAGGATGATTTTTGGGTCGCGTATGTCCTCTACATGATTCAGCTTTTTGCCATCAATACTCAGGATAACATCCCCCGTTTGGAAACCAACTTTCTTCCCAATATCCAGCGCTACAATTCCATTTTCATTCATCACCTTAGCAGGGAGAAAAGTTTGCCCATAGTAGTAAGTATGAAAGGTAAAAATCACCAATCCTAAAATCACATTCATGATGATACCACCCATAATTACTATCATGCGTTGCCAAACGGGTTTGCTTCGGAATTCCCAATCCTGAGCCTCAGTATTCAGGAATTTTTTATCCATAGATTCATCAATCATCCCTGAGATTTTTACGTAGCCCCCAAGCGGTAACCAGCCAATACCATATTCGGTATCTCCCTTTTTATATTTAAAAAGTTTAAAGCCCCAAGCATCAAAGAAAAGAAAGAACTTTTCTACACGGATGCCAAACATGCGGGCTGCAATAAAATGCCCCCACTCATGCACAATTACAAGGATGGAGAGGGCGGTGATAAGTTGTAGTATTTTTATAAAGATGTCCATAGTATTAATTCAATAATGATGTTGTGAATTCGCGGGTTTCAAGGTCAGTAGCAATGAAATCTTCCAGCGAAGGGGTTTTTATATAGCTTATTTTTTGAAGACTTTTTTCTATAATATTCGGCATTTGATTGAAGCCAATTTTCTCTTTCAAAAATGCATCCACGGCAATTTCGTTGGCAGCATTAAGCACACAAGGTTGGTTGCCCCCTTGCGCCATCGCCTCAAATGCAAGTGCAAGATTACGGAAAGTTTCTGTATCAGGCTTCTCAAAGGTGAGGTTAGGATAGTCAGTGAATGAAAACCTCTTATAAGTATTGGGCAAGCGATATGGGTAACCAAGGGCATATTGTATGGGTAATTTCATATCAGGCAAACCCAATTGCGCTTTGATAGAGCCATCCTGAAACTGCACTAAAGAATGAATAATACTTTGCGGATGCACCACCACTTCTATCTGGCTTATGTCCAAACCAAAAAGCCATTTGGCTTCGATTACTTCAAGTCCCTTATTCATAAGGCTGGCAGAGTCAATAGTTATCTTACTCCCCATATCCCAGTTAGGATGTTTTAGCGCATCAGCTCTTTTTACATTGGCTAATTTTTCGGCATTAAACCCTCTGAAAGGCCCACCCGAAGCCGTGAGAATTATCTTTTCAATAGGGTTATAAACTTCCCCGGCAAGGCATTGGAAAATAGCAGAATGCTCTGAGTCCACTGGAATAATTGCCACCTTTTTCTCTATCACTAATTTAGAGATAAACTCACCTGCTACCACCAAAGTTTCTTTGTTGGCAAGGGCAATGGTTTTGCCTGCTTCAATAGCCTTAACCGTTGACCGCAAACCCGCAAAACCAACCATGGCAGTAAGCACAATATCTGTTTCATCTAACTGAACACATTGCTCTACCGCAGCATGGCCTGCATACACTTTTATCAACTCATTTTTGAGGGCTTCTTTTACGTAATTGTATTTCTCTTCATTGCAAATAACCACCGCATCCGGCTGAAATTTAATAGCCTGCTCAATCAACATATCTGCATTATTATTTGCAGTAAGCAATGAGATATCAAAGTAATCTTCATTGGCAGCAATTACATCCAAAGCCTGTGTGCCAATAGAGCCCGTAGAGCCCAAAATGGCAACGCTTTTTCTCTTTTCTTTATCCATGAATTTGTATTGGGAAGTGGTTTTTATAGGTTGTAAAAGTTTAGCAATTCATCAGCCAATATGCGGTCATTACTTAGGCGCGGGACTTTGTTTTGCCCACCCAATTTGCCCACAGATTTCATGTAATTAATAAAGGCGTTTTTCTGCATCTCTCTAATCAGTAAAGGTTGCAGGATTCCTCCCTTGATTAAATCATCGTAGTATATATTTTTATGGCGGAGTTTCTCATCCACTTTCATTTTAAAAGCTGACATATTTGCTGGCGGATTGCCAAACTCAACAAACCATTCGTGGTATGGCAAACCGCCTTCTTTTGGGTTGATGTTTGGGGCAACTGTAAATTCTACTACCTCTAAATTTTCTTCTTTGGCCGTTTGCATTAAAGCATATTCTACCTCCTCTGCAATTACGTGTTCGCCAAAGGCAGAGATAAAATGCTTGATTCTCCCCGTCACTAAAATCTTTAATGGATTCAGGGAAACAAACTTCACTGTATCCCCAATATTATAACCCCATAAGCCTGCATTGCTATTAATAATAATGGCATAATTAACTCCTAACTCCACCTCGTTTACAGAGAGGCGTGTGGGGTTCTCATTAAATATTTCAGAAGCAGGGATAAACTCAAAGAAAATTCCTGAGTTGATATTGAGTAAAAGCCCTTCTTCTTTCTGAGAATCCTGATAGGCAATGAAACCCTCCGAAGCAGGGTAAGTTTCTATCACGTCCACGGGTCTGCCAATGGTTTCAAACAACTTCTTTTTATAGGGTTCAAAGTTGACTCCTCCTTGCACAAGGAGGTTAAAATTTGGGAATAACTCCCCTACTTTCTTCCCTGATTTTTCTACCAATCTATCAAAATACATTTGTACCCAAGGGGGGATGCCGCTAATTAAAGTCATATTAGCAGAGATTGTTTCACCTACTATTGCATCCAACTTTGTCTCCCAATCTTCAATGCAATTGGTGAGGTAGGTTGGCATTTGGCTCCTCCTTAAATACGCAGGTACATGATGGTTCACAATGCCCGAAAGCCTGCCTGTATTTATTCCTGATTTTTTAGACAACTCAGGACTGCCAGAGAGGAAAATAAGTTTGCCATTGATGAAAGATGCATCCCCTTTTTCATGCACATATGCCAGCAAAGCATTACGGGCTGTATTGATATGGTTAGGGATGGAATCCCGCGTTATAGGGATATATTTTGTGCCAGAAGTTGTGCCGGAAGTCTTGGCAAAATAGATGGGTTTGCCTTGCCAAAGGATGTCAGATTCTCCTTGCAGAATCTTTTCGATATAAGGTTTTAACTGCTCATAATCGCGGATTGGGACAGCCTTTTTGAAGTCATCATAACTCTTGATGTCATCAAAATGATGGTCTTTACCAAAGAGAGTTTGACTGCCTTTGGCAATCAGGTTTTCAAATATCTTTTGTTGATATTGCAACGGCGCTTTACTCCACGCCAAGGTCTGCTGATGCACCTGCCTTGCCATTACCTTCCCCAAAAATGTTTTAATGCCCAATGCCTTTGGTTTTATCTAATTGAGTTCAAAGTACAGGCTTTTTGCGGGTATAGCAAAAAGAAAATTGAGAGGACGGGGTTGGGAGGGGGGAAAATTAATGGATTTTATTGTTGCCTTTGGGAAAGGATAAAGTTACAAATATCTCTCACTGCACCATATCCACCATCAACCTTAGCCTTGTAAATAGATGCAGATTTTATTTCTTCTTCAGCGTTGGCAGGACAAGATGGGAAGCCAATATTTTGCAAACACTCAAGGTCATTTACATCATCGCCACAGAAAGCAATTTCATCCATTGAATAATCATTCTTGCTACAAAATTCTTTAAGGAATGTGAGTTTATCATCTACCCCAATATAGCAATCTTCAATCTTTAGTTTTTTAGCACGGGCAGTTACAATTGGGCTGTTCTCTTTAGTGAGGATTACAATACGAATCCCTAATTTGTCACGTAGCAATTCCATTCCTTTTGCATCACGCGTATTGAATTTTTTTAAGAGCTCCCCATCAGGAGAGTAATACATACCTGCATCTGTTAACGTGCCATCAACATCAGTAACAAACACCTTTATTTTCTTAACAACATCTGTTAAGTTTTGTTGAGAATACTTTTTAATATAGAACTCTGCCAACTGCCAATCAAAAGGCTCATCTATTTCTAAAGCGGTATGTTCAGGCATTTCGTAAACACCTATTTTGCCACCAAGTCTGCATTGTTCTTTTTCAAGGATTTCTTTTTTGGTAAAATAGAAAGCCCCATTCTCCATGATATATCCATCAAAATCCTGACGGCGTGGGCGCTTCAACGGATTATAGTTTACCGCTGTCCCGTTTTCATTCCAAAAGAATCGCTTAGTCCGAACTCCTGTTACCAGTGAATCCAGATTTTCTTTAGTGAATTTTTGATATGCTTTTTGGAAATCTTCTGCTGTTGTAAAAGGTGAAGTAGCTTGAATTAAACACATTACATCAAAAGAAAACTCAGATGCAATATGCAGCATAACGGCTTCTGTGGAAGCGGTATCTGTAGCTAATTCGGCAGGGCGCATAGATATTTTAGTTCCTAATCCTGCCTTCCGTACCACATCTGCAATTTCTTCTGAATCTGTGGAAACTATCACTTCATCAAACACACCGCTTTGGTGTGCTGCCTCTAAACTATAAAGACAAAGCGGCTTGCCAGCAAGTGATTTTATATTCTTATTAAGGATGCTTTTTGAGCCTCCTCTAAGTGGAATAAGAGCTATAATTTTATCCTTCAATCTTGCGTTTTAGTTTCTTTCTTTGAACCTTTTCTATGTCCAGAATATCTTCACTTTTATAGGTTAAAGCCTTGGCAACATTTCTTAAATCGCGGCAAAGGCGGCGCATTCCATCTGGCTCAAGAGAGGCTGCATGGTCAGTTCCTTTGGCAGTTCTATCCAGTGTAAAATGTCTTTCAAAAACCGTTGCACCTAGAGCCAAAGCACCAATATCTGCGGCAATTCCGAGATGATGACCTGAGAACCCAATAGCTTTTACATCATTGGCAAATTTGCCCTTTATCCTTTCAATCTCCATCAAACAAATATCTTCAAACGGCACAGGATAACCAGATGTACAAGCATATAAAACGATGTCCGTACTTCTGTTTGCCTTTTTAAAGTGGTCAATAATATTATCCTCTTCAGTCTGCTTAGTCATGCCCAAAGAAATATGAATTTCACCTTTATAATTTTCAATTAGGTAATTGTAAATATCAAAATCCATATTGCAGGCAGAAGGGATTTTGATAAACTTTGGATTCAAAGAAACTATCTCTTTTGCTGCGGTTAAATCCCAAACAGAAGTGGAATAAGTGATTCCTTCCGCCTCTGCCCATTGCTTAAGTTGGCGGTTTTGGTCAACATTAAGTTCTAAGAACTCGCGGTGTGCACCGTAGGTGTCACCGTAAGAGTTAGCAGGGTTAGGGTGCGGTGCATTGTACTCTGCTTCGCTAAGTAATTCTTTGTTAGTACGTTTTTGAAACTTCACAGCATCTACCTTACAGAAGGAAGATGCAATTTTAATCATCTCATGCGCCAAATCCATATTGCCCATATGGTTGCAACCGATTTCCGCTATGATGTAGGGTTGTGTATTCACTATAGTTATTTTTGGCAAAGATATGAAAAAATGAAGCCGTGATTTTGTAAACCACGGCTTCATAAAAAAACTATAAATCTTTTTATTTTACTACAATAATATTTTTATGAAGTACCTGATTCCCTGCCACTATTCTTAAAACATAATTTCCGGGATTAATCATTGAAGGATAATTGAGACTAATAGAAGTTTGCCCCACAGGATATGTTTCATTGGCTAATTCGTAGATTAGTTTACCATTCATGTCATATAAGGTCGCCATAATTTTGGTACTCTCTTTTAACTCAAAACTAATATTGCATTCCTTATTTGTTGGGTTAGGATAAACCTTAAATGATGAAACATCATTTAGTTTTTCAATTCCAGTATATTTAAGCTTATTCAGGCTATCAATATTGCCCAAAGTTAAAACTCTATTATATATCCTTATTTCATCAAGATACCCATTGTAGTAATCATTCCCATGATTGCCATCATAATAATGCCCTAAAAATAAGCTGTCCTTAGAATTAGAAGAGGCCTTTATGTAGGCAGTATCAGTTTTTATGAGTACATTATCCTGATATATATTTTTTGCATAATAATTAGTGGATGAAGTGCCCTTCTTGGTTTTCTTAAAGGTAACAACCATATGATGCCACTTTAATTTTGAAGGTTCGCTGATGCGCATCCATGCTGCGGTATCATTAGAAGCACCGTTACCCCAAACAAATTTACCATTCTCTAAAAATATTATATAATCAACCGTTGCACTTGCATCCTTTCCCTTACACACCATAGGTTCTAGAACAGTAGGGGCTTTGGTAGTGCTTTCCTTATAATACCAAAGTGAAATAGACCACTCATTACCGCTGCCTAAGTTCAAATCTGCGGTTGAGGGTGTAGCAAAATAATCAGCAGGTGCGCCGTGGAAATAAAATGAAGCACCCTTAATACCTGCCTTGGGAGTTGGTTTACCATGTGTAACACAATGATGTCCATTTCCTGAAACATCTTTTGCTGTGCTATCATCAAAAGAATAAGAGGCAATAAGACCTGTTGTTATTGATTGGCTTTTAGCGACAACGCCTACTAAAAATAGGCAAGCAAATAAGACGATTTTTTTCATTTCAAATTGTTTAATTATGACTTCAATATTACGACTTTTAGCACATCCACAATATTTACCACCAAAGGTTGGTTCTATTGTCTATTTAACCACTACCACCTTTTGGCAAATGCTTTCATTATCTGTTATTATTTTCAGAAAATAATTGCCTGATGCCGGGAAGAGGTTATCATATATATTTATAAAAGTAGTCCCCTCAGGGTAGTTGGTGTTGGCAATGGTTGCGACTTGTTTCCCCATAATATCATAGGCTACTATTGACATATGTTTTTTCTCTTTAAGGTTTAGCTCAATGGTGCTTTGCTTTTCCATGGGGTTAGGGTAGAACTTAGTGCCTACTTTGCCAATGCGGTTGCAGTCAATACCGTTATAATTAAAATTATAAAGTTTGTTTACATCGGTGGTATTTAAAACCCTTTTGTAAATGCGTACCTCATCAATCATCCCCGGGAAGTAATTATTGCCATATTTGGTATCAAAGGAATGTGCAAGAAAAAGAGTGTCTGTTATCCCTTGTGCCTTTACATAGCCAGTGTCTTTTTTACGCAATGCATTATCAACATATACCATTTTTTCATAGGCAGTTACATGCCCCAGGTTTACATATATTTTCTTTGAAGTAACTACTACATGGTGCCATTTAAAAGTTGCAGGGCGTGGTGTTTTCATCCATGTACCTGTATCTGAAGAAACTCCTGAGCCCCACATAAGCACGTTATTCTCCATAAAAATAGTATAGTCTGTTGTTGTGCTGGATGTTCCTCCTTTAAATATCACATCCTGATGCTGCATATTGCCACTTACATTATTGTTATTATACCAAACGGAAATAGACCAGGCATCTCCTGTATCCATTCTTAAATATGGCTTATCAGTAATTGCCACATAATCGGATTTGCCATTAAAGGACATGGCGGCGCCTTTTACACCATTCACAATTTTGGGATTTCCTTTCAGCATTCCATCATGTTTATGAAAAGTCTGGTCTCTGGCGGTGCTATCATCAAAGCTATAATTAGCTATGAGGCTATCCGTTAAAGATTGACTTTTTGCTGTAATGCCAGCCAGTAAAAGGCAGGTGAAAAGGAAGATTTCCTTCATGATGAATTGCTTTTTAGTTCTTCAATATTACGACAATTAGTATATCCCCAAAATCTTTAATGCATACTTAAAAAATTTATGCTGCATTCTTTGCGAAACTATAGTGCATTCTCAATCCGTTTATACTGCTTTTTTAAGTTGAGAATACAGTAAAGATGATTCATCTTTAGCGCATAAATTTTTTGTTTGCTATACTAGGGCACAAAAAAAACCGCCACGGCTAAAGACTTGCTGCGGAATAGAGCCGTAAAGTATTTCTCAACTCAGCGAAACTCTGTGTTGTTTCTTTGCAGTTCCCTACGAGGATTTTTATGCTTGGTATGCTGCCTACTGTAGCAGGCAAAACTTAAAATTTGGAATTGCTTTAACCAATTCCTTTTTATTTAAATTTGTAGAATGAAATTTTATGTTGATACATCTGTTTGGGGTGGTAATGAAGATGAGGAATTTAAAGAATGGACTATCCCTTTTTTTGAACAAGTTAAACAAGGTCGCTTTAGCATAGTTCTTTCGGATGTTACCTTGCGTGAATTATTACCTGCACCAGAAAGTGTACGCAAACTAACTGATTCAATTCCTGAGGAATTCCTTGAATTGGTTTCGTTAACAGAAGAACAGGATTTACTTGCGCAGCATTACATAAGTGAAGGGGCATTAACCCCTAAATATGAATCGGATGCACAGCATATTGCAATTGCAACTGTGTTGAGAGTTGATAGTTTGGTGAGTTGGAATTTTAAACACATGGTAAATTTTTTTCGCATAAAACAATACAACTCTATCAATCTGAAATTCGGATATAATACCATTGACATAAGAACACCAAAAGAAGTAACATATGAAAAATAAACCTGAAAAGAAATTTAAAGCAGTGGATTTTATGAGGCAAATAAGAGAAGAAATGAGTAAGCTTTATAATACAGACAAGCAACGCTATTTTGAAGAAATAAGAAAAGCAATGGCGGATTTTAAAGCTACTAGGCAACAGCGGGTTTAGTATATCTCAGCGAAATTTTGGGTTGTTTTTGCTTTGGAATTTTTATGTTTGGTGTGCCACCAACCATGGCTAGGTGCTTAGATTTTTTGAGTACTAGGCTTGGGGGCAAAAAAAACCGCCACGGCTAAAGACTTGCCGTGGCGGATAAAACTTTCTTTATCTATTCATTATTGTTAAATTACATTAAGCAATGTGTCCCATTGGTCTTTTCGGATAACATTAGCTTGGGTATAGGCACGCCTCACTTCTATGTGGTACTGCCCTGGTGTAAGAGAAGTGGGGATAATAAATATCACCTCACCCTCTGTAAGGGATAGGTATTCAGTTACTCTTGTAGCTACATTATCACCTTGATGAACGAAGAAAACGCCTTCATTAACATTGGCAACAGTAAACTTTAACTGGCTACCTAGCAGTTTTCCGCCACCACCTTTATTGGCAATGGCACTGCTCCCGTCACGCAGATTTGTGTATTGGATAATGTTAGGGGATGGTAATCCGCCTTCCACTTTTTCCACATTTGCGTTACTCATTTTAGCTTTTAAAACAGTTCCTGCACTTGCAGTTGCCCCAATATGGTGGCGGTTGGCATCAAAACCATCAGCAGCACCATTAAATTTACCCAGTATGCTAGGGCGGAGGTTTACAAGTGAAGTGTTTACGAAATTTCCGCCTGCAACCTTATCACCTATTACAGTGAAAAGAAGATTAATAACAGCACGGAGGTCAGGTTCAGTAAGAGACGTCCCTCTTAAGAGACACTCCTTAATAATAGATTCTTCATCAAAGATTTGTCCTGCTTGAACAATAGCCCTAAAATCATTAGGGTCGGTGCTGAGAGGCAGGTGTTGTAGAGAAAATTTGATACTCATTGTAGTAAAATTTCTGTGTTGTAAAAAAAGTTTTATTTTTATTTTATAACACCTATTAACGCAGCCTTTATTTTATTATTGCATGGGATGGAAAATATTTTAAAATTTATTTTGGAGTTGATGAGATTTAAATGTGGAAGTGATATTTATTAAAGCAATTATTTTTCTTTTGCAAATTTTGATATCTTTGCTTAAAAAAAAGATGCCTGTTATATCAATGTTTTACGGCATTATTATCCGCATGTTCTATCAGGATAATAAAGAACATAAGCTCCCTCATATACATGTGGAGTATCAGGATTATTCAGCAGTTTTAAGCATTCCAGAAATAGAAATACTCGCAGGTAAAATTCCATCAGACAAACTAAAACTTATCAAGGCGTGGGCAATAATTCATCATGACGAATTATTAGCAGATTGGAAATTAGCGGTAGAAGGAAGTCCGGTGTTTAAAATAGAATCTTTAAAATAATAAATTAATTTTATGAGATTGATTACAACTATTGAAGTAGCTCCCAATTTTAAATTAAATATTTTATTCAACAATGGAGTTAAAAAACAAATTGATTGCAATCAATACTTTTGGATGCCTGTTTTTAAAATACTGCAAGATGTTAATAATTTTAAAGAAGTGAGGAATTGCGGGAGTTTTATAGCATGGCAAAAACATGAAGTAGATTTAAGTGCTGATACTCTTTGGCACGATGGGAAAATGATTTAATTCTAAATCATTTAAGATACGATATTAAATGCTTTAATTTTGCCGCTATGGCAAAATGGTATCACACAATCCTCCCCCCCGGCACATGGCTTTATCAAAAAGCTTTTGACTTTTATTTCTATAACATTAAAGATGTAAGAGGAAAGCTAAAGAAAGAAATTGCTGAAACCCCTAGCCCCTTAAAGGTGAATCTTGGCTCAGGCTTGCATCATTATGATGGATGGATGGCAACTGACTATCCCTTTTTTGATGTAACCAATAAAGAGCAATGGGATTTCCTTTTTGAGAATCATCCTGCTGATAATTTCCTCTCTGAGCATGTGTTTGAGCACTTAACTTACATACAAGTGGAGGCTGCCATTGCCCACGCTTACCGTCACTTAAAAACGGGTGGCTGTTTCCGCATTGCTGTACCAGATGGTTTTCATTCTTCCAAAGAATATATTGAATGGAGTAAGCCCGGTAAAATATCCGATGACCATAAGATATTTTGGGATTTTGGGTCACTAAGCCAGCTATTATTAAGGCATGGCTATAGGGTTGAACTATTAGAGTATTATTCCCAAGATGGGGTATTTCACTCCACTCCTTTTAACTTTGATAACGGCCCTATGTTCCGTAGCCGCACCCATAATTGTAAATATGTTGGGGTACTTGATGGCAAAAGAGTAGAAATACCTGAGTACTCTTCTCTTATTATTGATGCTTATAAGATATAATAAGTAGCAGACCCATTAAAGGTTTTCTTCCTTAACCTATCTTTCTTTTCACCAAAGAAATTACCCTACCTGTCATCTCTGATACAAAGAGAATAGGCAGTAAGGATTTCAATTGCAGATAAAAAATCTTGCGGGTAGGCTTATAAATTATATTCTGAAATAATAGTGAAAAGGCAATAGTAATTACCGTTGCCACCGCACTGCCTCTAATGCCATAAGAAGGTATGAATAATACATTCAAAACAATGTTTAATACAGCAGAAGTTATAGAGGTGTTAAGCAGTAATTTTTGGTTAGAGGTGATGGTTAAATACAAACTCCGCAGCCCTGCATTATACAAAAACACCAACCCTATTATCTGAATCTTGAGGATGGTTCCGGCATCTTCAAAAGCTGCCCCAAAGAGGAGTTTCACAGCATAATCTGCAAAGAGTAGTGTCCCGATTAGTATAACGATGGATATAAAAGTGTACATGCCAGTTAAGAATTCATAACGGTTGTAGAATCTTTCGCGGTCAGTGTTATAAAGTTCATTCAACATCGGGAAAAAGGAGGTGTTGAAAATACTTAGCAATACAAAAGGTAATTCAAAAATTTTAGTGGAGGCTGAGTAAATCCCTACTGCGCCATCATTAATCATTCTGCCTATAAGTACTTGGTCAATGCGCATATAAATAAAGGTGGAAGCTGCAGCAAAAAGCAGTGGCCAACTTTCTTTCATTACATAGCCTGCCCTCTGGAAAGTGAGATGCCATTGCTTTAAAGAAAACCCTTGCAGTTGGGTGTAAATAATAATAAGCCCAAGTGCGCCAAAACCCATCTCAAAAATATACAAAACACCAAGGTAAAGTATATTTGCTTTGGTGACAAACTGAATAGAGATAAAGATTACAGAGATGGCGGTAACAGCCCCAATTATCCTGAGCAAAAAGCTGGAGCCCATAATCTCATCACGCTTTTCAGGCTGGCGCAAGAGGTCACGGATAATCAGCGAATCAAACCCGAAATTAATCATTGGGGAAAAAATCATGATGTATGCCGTAGCATAACTAAACACCCCGTAGAGGTCTTTACCAAGGTAGCGCGCAATCAAAATACCCGTCAGTGTATTTACCCCCATTCGGATAATCTGGTCAAAACTTAACCAGGAGATATTGGCGAATACTTTTTTTAGGTAGGGGGAAATGATAAGGAGAGGGGATTTAAGAGTTTTCGGCGAAGTCAAATACCATGCAATCAAAGATTGAATAATTAGTAGTTAATCCTACCTTTGATGCTTCAAACTTAAAACAAAAAATATATGTCATTTAAATTACCAAACCTCCCATACCCATACAATGCACTTGAGCCTCATATTGATGCCAGAACTATGGAAATACACCATAGCAAACACCATAATGCTTATACTGATAACCTCAATAAAGCCATTGCCGGCAAGCCAGAAGATTCCATGAGCATTGAGGATATTTGTAAAAACATCTCTAAGTATTCTCCTGCCATTCGCAATAATGGTGGCGGATATTTTAACCATTGCATGTTCTGGGAAATCATGAGTCCAAACGGTGGTGGTGCGCCAATTGGTGCTTTAGCAGATGCTATCAATGCTGCCTTCGGAAGTTTTGAAACCATGAAAGAACAATTTGCTGCTGCGGGGGCAACCCGCTTTGGTAGCGGTTGGGCATGGCTTTGCAAAACCAATGAAGGATTAAAAATTTGTTCTACCGCAAACCAAGATAATCCATTAATGGACATCAGTGATTGCAAAGGCACACCAATCCTTTGCCTTGATGTTTGGGAACATGCCTATTACCTCAACTACCAAAACCGCAGACCTGATTATATCTCTGCCTTTTGGAATGTTGTAAACTGGGATGAAGTTGCAAGAAGGTTTGCATAAAAAGCACAAACTTATCTTCACATAAATAAAAAAAGTCCCAAATACTTGGGACTTTTTTTTTATGCTCATTATTTCCTCAGCTTCCTAAAAATTAATCCCCAACCTCATACCCATTGAGGTATTAGTGCCTCCATCAAGTTGCCTATATGGTGCACCTTTGTAATTAACATTTTTTAAATCATTGGTTTTGGTATAATGATAAAAAAGGTTGAGTGAAGCAATCCTTTTAATATATATACAAGCCTCTGCACCAAAGTCATTTCCTGGATTGCCTTGAATAACATAAACAGCTCTGCGGTTATAAAGCAATGTAAACCTTAGCATATAATTCTCAGATGGTTTAATAGCATTTAGTGCAACACCATAACCTATTGTCCCGGTTCTTGAAAGTATAAAAGGCAATGTTCCTTCATCATCTGCAAAACCACTATGCCCACCCACATTCAATTGCACCCCTGGTTCTATTGCCCAACTCTTGGGGTTATTTTTATCTAATGTTGGCCCACCAGCTATCCGTATCTCAATGAAGTCAACATCAAGCCCACCAGTATTTTTACCAGTATATAGGGGTGCCCTTCCCTTTAAGTTCCGCAATGGTGGAGATTTAATATTCTCCCCCGTAGCAAGCTTATATGATGCTTCTACCGCAGTTTGAGTCATGCCGGAAAGATCAAAATAAAAAAAGCCCCTACCCCAATCTGTTTTCCCAAAAGATTCTGCCGTAAAATGCGGATAGATGCTGGCATACTTATCGGCAAATTTTTGGTCAGTTACCAAAAGTTTGTCAGCGGTTAAGAGTGGATTGGTGCGGTCATTATCAATAGTTTTATTGGTGTAATAAGCATTACTCATACTCATAACAGAATAATGAACGCCAGTATTTAAAGTCCAAAAGGACTCTAGATAAGATTTTTGTGCTTCTGAATTTGTGAATGAAATCAACAAAACAAAAGAAGCAAAGAGAAATTTTGCAGGTAAAAGTTTTACCCTTTTAGTAAGTATATGCATGATATATAAAGTTTTAAAAATATTATCCAGCTACCAAACTTATGGCAAGTTAGGGGTTTATTAGAAATCAGAAATAATTTCATACTGTCAAGCTTATCCAATTCTCTTAATTCATTCCCTCATCAAAAATATTTGGGGTGGAGTAAAGGGGTTTTTAGAATACCACCAACCATATTGCAAAATTTCGCGCATTCAATTTTTCAAATTTTCAAATCTTCACATTTTCAAATTTTCAAATT
>JAPLCZ010000279.1 GCA_026391915.1 Bacteroidota bacterium
GGGAGAAGCTTTTGTTGATAAAGGAATTGAGCTATATGAAGAGCAACAAAAGCAACAGCAAAAAAGTTATCTTGAACGAATGGCTATTAAATTACAGATGCAATTAGTCCCTCTTGATTAAGGTGTGTCCTCAGGATAGTAACGAAAATCCTTTTTTTGCGCATCGGGGTTTTTAAGGGGTAGGCAAAAAAGATTGCAGTGATAGCCCGACACCCGCCTTAGCGGGGGACACGCCCAAAAGATTTTTTCCTGCTATATTTCCTTCACGAACCATTATTTATTCCATTTCTTGGAGATACAAACCTGGGCAGCGGCGCATTACCATATTCTCTATTCAAGTTACCTTTGCATTACCATGATAAACAAAATCACGCTAAGCCTTTTAGCATTTATACTTTTTAGTTTTGTAGTTAAAGCGCAAGTGCCCAGCAAAGGGCAGGTGCTTTGGTTGCAGGCTGGCAACCTACAAAAGGTAGATGCTACTGGTGCGCTGAGTAATTGGGATGATGCCTCTGGCAATAAGAACCATGCTACCCAGACTTTAAAAAACTTTAAACCTTTATTGATAAAAAACGGAATGGGAAACCAACCCGTTGTCCGTTTTGATGGTGCAAACGATTACCTCAATTGTCCATCAAATTTCCCAACGAGTTCTTACACTATTGTTACGCTAATTAAGGTTCGTGATTTTGGAGCTTATAACAGCATTGTGGGCGGAACTACCAGCAGAATTTATTGGTTTGGTGGTAACAGCACTCCACAACTTTATCATAATGGGTCTTTGATTTATAGTGGCAAAAGGTTCTTCCCAATGAATGGCGCTATACTAACCACAGTGGTGGATGACTCAGCCAAATTGGTTTCTGTTTATTATAATGACACCCTTGTTTTGCAACAAAAAGATAGCATACCCAACATTGATAAGGGGATGCAAATTGGGGCGTTTAATAAGGGTTGGGTTTTTAATGGGGATATTGCTGAAGTGATGGTTTATAATAGAGCATTACCAACTAATGAACTGGATTCAATCAATAAGTTTTTGAATAAAAAATTCACTTTAAAGCCTGATTCTGCGTTTAGTTTTAATCAGTTCCCGCAGGACAAACAATTTATTGCAAGAGATAAATTTGACTCAGGCAAAATAAGTATTAGTGGTAGTGTGAGTGCAGTTTATGATTCAGTATTTGCTGTTCTATATAAAAACGATTCAAGTGCCACTGACACCATAAAATTACCGTTGATTTATACCTCAGGCAAAGCTGATTTTAAGTTGAGTTTTAAGGTGGCAGCAGGCTTAACAAAATACAGTGTTCACTTCTATAACATAAAAAACGGGAAGTCAACCTTGGTGAGAACTGCCAATGCAATTGTTTGTGGTGATGTGTACGTAATCACAGGGCAAAGCAATACAGTTTATGCCACAACCCTTGCCGCTTACACCAATGATTTTTGCTTGAGTTATGGGCGCAATAATCTTTATTTGAACAATCATAACGATACTTTTTTTGGTCCTGCAAGCGGTGATGCATGGAGTGGAGATTTCTTTACGGGGAGTTGGGGCGTAAAGCTTCAACAGTATATCAAACAAAATTATAACATGCCCACTTGCGTAATTAATGGCGGCGTAGGAGGCACTTCCATAGAACAAAATTTACCGGATTCAACCAACCCTTATAATGAGGCATATATTTATGGGAGGCTTGCTTACCGTGCTAAAAAATCAGGGCTTGATACTTCGGTAAAAGCAGTGTTTTGGTATCAGGGGGAGAGCAATGGCATCACTGATTATTATAAAAATTTCCAGAAACTTTATAAGGCGTGGCATGTGCAATATCCTAATGTTAAGAAGATTTATGTAATGCAGATTCATACGGGCTGTGGCTATGTGCATAGCGCATTGCGTGAGTTACAACGCAACCTAAAGGATTCCTTCCCGGATGTGGAATGCATGAGCCCTAACAACACCCCGGGGCATGATGGCTGCCATTATGATTTCTATGGATACAATGAAATTGCAAAACGCTTTACCAAATTAGTTGGTAAAGATTTTTATAGTAGCGTAGATACTTTAAACATCAATGCTCCTGATGTAGATAAGGCATTTTTTAGCGATACCTCCCAAACAAAAATCTATGTTTTGTTTAAAGAAAAAAATGCGGGACTGGCATTTACCAAAGACACAACGGTGCTAACCAAAAAATTCAAAATGAAAGATGCATTTTATGTGAATGATACTTTTGGTGGCGTGAAAGCAGCTACCTTAAAAGGAGATACTTTGATTTTAGATTTATATAAAAAAGCCAACAACATCACCCTTACTTATGTGCCTGATAAATACTATGACGGATACGGTTTGGCTACCAGCTATATTGTTTATGAAGGTCCATGGCTGATTAACAAAAGGAAGATTGGTGCATTTACTTTTCATGATATTCCTGTGTATAAACGCAGCGCACCAAACTTTGGAGTGGATGCTTTTTGTGAAGACTCATTACTCACTTTTATGGACTCTTCCAAAGCGCAAAATAATAACCCTATCAATCAGTATTTTTGGAACTATGGTGATGGGCTAAGAGGGAGTGGAAGCCCTGCAAAACATCAGTATAAAGACTCAGGTTTGTATAACGTAACCTTGACGGTGAATACCAAAAAACTCATCCCGGATTCTATTACCAAAACCATAAAAATTAATCCTGCACCCAACGTGGATTTTACATGGAAGGTGATTAGCGGCAGAACAATTTCTTTTGACCCAACAGACAAAACTCTCAATAATTATTTATGGGATTTTGGTGACGGCAGTATCTCTACTGCCAAATCAAGAAAATATACTTATAGCTCTGACAGTACTTATCTAGTAAACTTAAAAGCAACTTCCACTCATGGTTGTGTGGGTTCAAAAACGGATACTGTGTTGGTGAAAATCATCAGCAATATCAATGGCCTAAAAACAGTTTCCGGCTTTTTAAAAATTAACCATATTCCATCTCAGCAGGTAGTGATACTCGCCAATACCTCAGGAGAAATTATTCAAGAGTTAAGGATTTATTCTATCACAGGGCAACTGATTGCCAGTCAGAAAAATATTGCAGATGCAACCTATTCTGTAGATGTTAGCAACCTAAACCAAGGGATGTATATCATCCAATGCAGCATTAATGGGCAGGTGGTAAATTATAAATTTGTGAGGTAGGATTTGTTAGTACTTCCTCCCTTTCCACACTACCCCGCCGGGGATAATGCAGTAGAAAAAAAGTATAAAATTTAAGCCCAAAAGGAAGCCCTCAAAAAGAGGAAACAAAAAATAATTTGGGCGCAACCTTAAGCGTGTAGATGTGCGGGAAATAATTAGAAAATCCAACACGGTTTTTATAGTCAGTATGGTGATAGCAGTAGCAGGCTGGAAATAAAATAAGACTAACCAAATAGGTAGAAAAAGTCCATATACCCCAAGGGCAATCCAGATGTCAGCACTAATGGTTGATGATGCCCCGCCAATCCACCTACGGCGCTGTTGCAATAGAGATTTGAAGTTCACCAAAGGTGCAGAGAAAACCAAACTTTCTGAACTCAATTGGTGTTTATATCCATATCCCAATTTCTGAAATTCTTTGAGTAGAGCATAGTCCTCTGTAATAGAAAAAGGGATTGCCTCAAAGCCTCCAATTTGTTTGTAGATGGTTGCATTAAAAGCCAAATTATTTCCAGAAACTGTTACATCTTTCATGCTACTTGCAGCATGGAAAACAGCATACAAAAATATAGATTCTAAATTTTGCAATGATGCAAAAGTCTCCCCTGCTTTAATAATGGTTGTGCCGCCAGCCATTTGAATTTTGCCTTCTAATAGTGGCAATAAGGAGCCGACCCAATTCTGTTGAACTTCAATATCTGCATCAGTAAGAAAATAGTATTCGCCTTTAGCTTTGTGCGCTAATTGCGCAAGCACATTGGCTTTGCCACGGGCATTACCTAGGTTTTCTTTAACTCTCAAAAAATAAAAATTGGACTGAGATAAACAAAAGTCCTCAATGATTTTTGCAGTGCTATCTGTAGAAGAATCATCACCTACCCAAACATCAAATTTACCTTTTGGATAATTCAATTTGTTAATGGCTTCAAGGCATTTTAGTATATTGGATTCTTCATTTCGGGCTGCAATGAGGATGGAAATAGAAGGTTGAGGGTTGTCTTCCTGAATCCCGAATTTTCGGGAAAGGAACTCTTGAGATGCTTCTTGAGATGCTTCGTTCCTCAGCATGACAACAAACCCCAGCACCCCTATATTCAAACAAAGAAACCCAACTATAATTGCTATCATATAGCTTTGAAATTATAGCCTTGTTCAGAGAAATATTTTAAGGTTTTAGGAAGAAGAGTTTTTAAATTTTCCTCTGCTTTTATATTATCATGAAACACAAGGATGCTACCTGCTTTAGTATGCTTTTTAATCTTCGCAAAAATTAAATCAGGAGAAATAGTTTTATCAAAATCATAAGTAAGCAAACTCCACATAATGATTTTATACCCCAGCTATTTTATGTAGTTTCACT
>JAPLCZ010000147.1 GCA_026391915.1 Bacteroidota bacterium
AAAAACCCGAAGTCTTTGATACCTTTTTCAAAAGTAGTTTCCACTACAGTGGTAGCACTTTTTGTAATGCTCCCAAAAATTGTATTATCCCCTGTATTTATTACCAAAGCTTTTGCATTGCCACTTACAATATTTGCCCCCTCCCATAAGCAATTTGTTCTTTTTGCCAACTCAGCATGCTCATCAATTATCCCTACATCTTTTCTTATAGGGAAAGATTCACCCGTAAGGCTAGCTTCATTAACATGCAATTCATTGGCTTCTATCAAAAGGCAATCTGCCGGAATCATATCTCCTGCATTAAACAGCAACACATCCCCCGCAACAATGGTATTAGATACTATTTCCTGCTCTTTACCATCTCTTAAAACAGCGCTTTTTAATGAAATCATGGATTGCAGTTTTTCCACTACTCTGCCAGCATTTCTCTCCTGAAAAAAACTAAGCAGCCCTGTGGATATTACAATAAAAAGAATAATAAAAACATCAGAAGTATCCCCCAAAAAAGCAGAAAGAATTACTGCCCCTATCAGCAAAAGCATTAATGGGCTTTTAAACTGCCCTATAAATAAGAGGGCATCTTTCTCAAAAACAGATTTCTTTCTTTTCTTTTGCACTGACTGGTGCAGAATTTTATCAGCCATGTTTTGGGTTAGGCCCTTATTGCTGCTATCCAGTTTTTGGAACCAATAGTTTGTATCAAATTGCCAAAAGCTGTTGGTAGAGTTAATTTCCATTTTTAGTTCGAATTTACGATGACCCCAATTACAGATTTTTCTTTCACCAATAAATGTAAGGTCTGTAAAACTTTTCCAGAACCAACTACTCCCTAATTTCGCAACCTCATGAAACGCATTGCGCTATTTTGGTTTTTTATTTTTTGCATTTTTTCCCAAATAAATATTGGGGCAAAGGAAAATACCCATTTCCTCAATTATCGTTTCCGTTGGTTGAATACTTCTGCAGGTTTATCACAGAATACTGTGAACTGCATAGCGCGGGATAAGGCAGGCTTTACATGGATAGGAACCAACCATGGTCTCAACCGTTTTGATGGGCAAAACATACAAAGTTTTTTTCGCAATAGCAAAGATGGATTTGCATTGAGCAATGATATTGTGCGCTGCATTTCCATACTTAAAAACAAAACAATTATTATTGGTACTTTGGATGGTGTCACCTTTTTTGAAGCAGATAAAAAGTCATCTATCATCATTCATATTGATGAAAAAACTAAGAATTCAGAGGATAAAATAATCACTAATATTTTTGAGATTTCCGCCAACAGAATTTTTATTGGCACTACCGGAGGTTTGTTTTTATTTGATGCCGAAGCAAAGAAAATCCTAAAGCATTGGGGCAATGATTTTTTTCATCTCAGGAAAAATTTACAGTACTTTAATGTGTGGAATTTTATCTATTCTCAAAACAAAATAATTGGCTTTATTGAGAATAAAGTTTATGAGTTTAAAGTAGATAAAAATGAATTCAGGAAAGAGGGCGTTGCCGAAAATCCTCTCACTGTTTTTTGTGGAGTGAAACCAATTCCGCATTCAGAAAAATTACTTTGCTATGGGCAAAATGTTTTAGCAGTTTATAATTCCATCTCTAAAAAGTTTGAAGAAAACCTTTATCCCTATTTAAAAAAATACAACCCCGAAGGCTGGCCGGAGAGTGCATCTTTTATGAATAAAAATTCCCTTTGGGTAGGGCTCAATAAAACGGGTTTAATTCAATTCTCCAAAACAAAAAACGGCTGGGAAACCAATAGTGTACTGCTAAATAATACGCCTGACTTTAGTGGCAAAAACCGCTTCAGCAGTTTATTGCAGGATGATTTTGGATTGCTTTGGGTGGGCACTGATTACGGCGCTTTTTACAACACACCCAACCAATACACCAACTAATACATTAACGCCAACAATTACACCTACCATTACAGTAAGTTTAACACCAACAATAACACCAACACCAACACCAACACCAACACCAACAACAGTATACTTATCGGTAAATGCAATGAGTTGTTGTGATAATTCAATCATTTCATTTAATTTAACACAATCTGACTTTAATGATATTAATGGACAACCATCTTTTGCATGGTTAATTAATGGATTATGTTATAGTAACATAATACCAATTGGATATAATCCAATTCTACCTATAGTAACATATTCATTATTCTATCCAGGTGGTTGTGAAGAATGTTTAACTGCAAACCCATGTCCATCACCAACCCCATCACCAACACCAACAATAACACCCACACCCACATTAACACCA
>JAPLCZ010000314.1:0-4433 GCA_026391915.1 Bacteroidota bacterium
CCGCCCCAAAGAATTGCAGCTATCTGCACTATCAATAAAACATAAGTACTTTTAAAATAATATAACGGTGACAATAAAATCATGATGGGAGAGAAGTGGTCTCCTAAATAATTTGCATTCCACATCAAGGTAATATTATCCATTTTCAGATGTGCAAATGAATATAGTGCATGGTTAAAAAGGCCTAAATCCAGACTATAAGTACGGAACATATAATGGTTCACCAATGAGATGGGGGCATAGATAGCCCCAAAGAGAATCACTATAAAATAACAGAGTTTATTTTTCAAAACATCAAACTTTGAAGGCTAAGTTTTTGAATTATTTTCCTCCGTATGTGCTATATATGCGGCGGCGGTAATGTCTCCTGTTACGTTGAGGACAGTGCGGCTCATGTCAAGGATTCTATCTACGCCATATATCATCCCGATGGCCTCGCCGGGTACGCCAATAGAGATTAGAATCAGCATGATAACGGGCAGGCTACCCCCCGGCACGCCTGCAGTACCCATGCCTGCAAGTATGCACATAAGCACTACCACTATTTGGTTGCCAATGGATAAATCAACCCCAAAACATTGGGCAAGAAAAAGGATGGTGATGCCCTAATTTAAGGATGATGGAATAAGTGCCAAACTGATGCAACGCCAGTGCAAATAAAACTACCAAAACGTATTTGAGAATCACGCCTAAAATTGAAACTCCAAGGGTGAGAGTTAGATTAAAAAGCAATGCGCCCACACCAATTGGCGCCAGCAGCATCCCATAGTTTATAATCTTCATTACAATATCATAGAGCCCCTCCAGAAACGATTTAAAAGTTTGTATTCGGGCTTGGTCAACGGAGGTCATGGCAATGCCAATCAGCAACGCAAAAAACATAACGCTTAGCAAACCCCCACCTGTGTAAGTTGGGTCAAATGCCCTTACCATATCTTCAAGCGGGTTTTTAGGCACAATCTGCGAAATAATTTCCATGAAACTTTTGCCTTTTACGGCTTCCACATTTCCCTTAATGCCTGAGGTGGTTTCCTTATATTGTTCCAAAAGTTTGGTGCGGGTTTCTATGGAAATCCCATTGCCGGGTTGGAAAATCTTCACCATCCCCACGCCTAAAATTACAGAGATAGAAGTTACCACCAATGTATATTTCACCATCCTGAATCCAATTTTACCAAGGCGGCTTACATCTCCCAATTCTGCCACGCCCAATGCCAGCGCAGAGATGATAAGAGGAATCACCATCATAAAAATCATCCGCATAAAAATATCACCCAATGGTTTTACATAAGAAGTAATTTGTTTGATGGTATCAGCATCAGTAACAAATTGGCGGATGATAATGCCGGCAGTAACGCCTACCAACATTCCAATTAAAATGCGTGTGTGTTGTGGGATTTTTTTCAAGAGATAAAAACTAATTTCGTTGCGGGCAAATTTAAGCCACCATAGTTTTAGTTTCATGTTACAAACCTCTTTTACCACAAACTTATTAGAAGCCGGATGCGATGAAGCTGGGCGTGGTTGCCTTGCAGGGCCAGTGGTTGCAGCGGCGGTTATTCTACCTTTGGGGTTTGATATTTCTATCCTTAATGATTCTAAAAAACTCACCGAAAAGCAAAGAGAACGTGCTGCAAAAATTATAAAAGCAGAGGCGGCTTTTTGGGCAATTGGGGTAGTAGGTAATGAGGAAATTGATAGAATCAATATTCTGAAAGCCTCCATAAAAGCCATGCATTTGGCATTAGGCAAACTCAAACAAAAGCCGCAATTAATTTTAGTGGATGGCAATAGATTTTATGATTACAAAAAGATTCCGCACCAATGCATTATTGGTGGTGATGGGTTGTTTGCTTCTATTGCTGCGGCATCCATCCTAGCCAAAACACATAGGGATAAATTGATGTTAAAATTGCACAAAGAATATCCCGAATATGGTTGGGCAGATAACAAAGCTTACGGAACTGCCTTCCATAACAAAGCTATTGAGGAATTTGGAATTACCCCTTACCACCGGAGAACTTATGCACCAATTAGGGAGTACCTTGAAACAAATCAAGAATCATTTTAAAGAAATGGGTGGGGGATTTCTACCTCCCCTTAAAATCCGGTTTTCTTTTTTCTACAAAAGCTGCCATGCCTTCCTTTTGGTCTTCGCTGGCAAACAGCATATAAAAATTTTTACGTTCAAAAAATAACCCTTCTTGCAAATGGTTTTCATAGGTTTTGTTAACGGATTCTTTTGCCATCTGCACTGCAATGGGGCTTTGTGCTGCAATATCTCTTGCCAATTTTATAGCCTCATCAAGGTATAATTCTTCTGGCACCACACGGTTCACCAAGCCATAACTAAGAGCTTCTTGCGCATTGATAAAATTACCAGTAAGTACCATCTCCATAGCGCGGGCTTTACCAACAGCACGTGTCAATCTTTGTGTGCCGCCTGCCCCAGGCATTACACCAATTTTAATTTCCGGTTGCCCAAACTTAGCGTTTTCACTGGCAACTATCATATCGCAAAGCATTGAGAGTTCGCAACCTCCGCCAAGAGCAAAACCACTTACGGCTGCAATCAAAGGCTTCTTGGTTTTGCGGATGCTATCCCATGTGCTAAACTGGTCAATCTGTAGCATATCAATGGCTGTTTTGCCAGCCATTTGTTTGATGTCAGCGCCTGCTGCAAAAGCCCTTTCATTACCTGTAATTATTATTACACGAACCTCATCATTATCATCCAAAGATTTTAAAGCATCCCGTAATTCACCCATCAATTGCAGGTTCAGGGCATTTAATTCCTTAGGTCTATTTAGGCGAACCAATGCAATATGTTTTTCAATGGCTGGCTCTACAAGGATAAATTCAAAGTTCATGTTTTTATATTTTTTTGAGGATTAATTGAGTGTTTCAAGAGGGCTACATAAACTTGCGCAAAAGAAACCAATCCTGCCCACACAATTAGGTAGGAAGGTAGCTTAGGTAAATGTTTCCCTAGCACTGTAATTAAAAAAACAGAAATCATAAAATGATTAGTTGCATGGGTGCTTGGGAAACTAAATCCGCTGCCACATGGCACCAACATTCTGAAATCAGCAAGGCTGTTACAGGGTCTTAATCTGCCAACCCAAGGCTTAATTAAATGTGCGCTAAGTTGGTCACTGATAATAAAAGCAAGCACCGCAAAGCCAATAATAAAAAAACCTTTTTGTTTGAAGTTGCAAATAAGCAATGCGCCAAAAAACACATAAAGCGGTAGCCAAATTAGTGGGTTGCGGATGATAGGCATGAGCCAGTCCAATACTGGAGATGCAATCTCACTATTTACATAATGAAAAGCTGCTGCATCCCAATAAGTAATAGTTTGTGCCATGGAGTTTAGCAATATCATTTTTGGGCAATAATAATTAGGCGTTCACTCTTTTGTTCATCAAATGGGTTAAGGGAATAATCCCCATACACCCCTTGTATCTTAAAGCCAATAGTAGCAAAGTATTCAGTGAGTTTTTGGTGTGAAAGTAACTTCACTTCTTCCATAAAATCCATTTCCTTTTCGCCATCAATCACCCTAATATATTTGCGCACAAACCCATCTTCAATTTTTTTATTGATGATGAATTTATAACCGCCCATCTCTGCTTCATGATAAGGAATAATGATAGATTTCACCCATTCAGCATTCAGGAAATCCATCACAAAAAAACCATTGGGGGCAAGGCAATCATACATATTTTGCAAGGCAGCTAAATCCTCACTCTCAGTTTTAAAATACCCAAAACTTGTGAAAACATTAATCACCAAATCTTGCATTGAGGTAGGGAAATGTATTCTTATATCTTGTATAAAAAATCTTAGATGCTCATTGGCAGATTCATTAGCCTCATCAATATTTTCTTTGGTGATATCCAAGCCTGTTACATCAAAACCTTTATTAGCAAGGTAGATGCTGTGCCTGCCTTTGCCGCAACCTGCATCAGTAATTTTAGCGTTGGGCTTTAGCTGAAGATGAATAAGAAGATTATCAATAAATAGATGAGCCTCCGCATCATTGCGGTGAGCATAGAGGCAATTATAATAAGGAGAACCAAACCAATGATGAAACCAACTCACATGGATATTTTTGGCAAAAGTACTAAGAAGAAAGAGAGAAGAGTGATTTGAAATTTAGAAATTTAAAACGGACAACTGCCCTGAGTTGTTGTATCTGGAGATATCCCTTGATTGGTTTTTTAGAGAATGAATCTTCCGCAGGGCAGGTGTCCGTAAGAACAGGCATGAAACACATGTAAAAATTTGTTCAATAGGCGTAACATTTTTTGTTTTGTTAATTGAAATTTTACGAGGCAAATCTATCTGCCCCCACTTCCATGCACCAATATTTTTCTCTCTTTTCTTTTTTAAATTTTCAGTATCCACAATATTTTAGCAACCCAACAAAG
>JAPLCZ010000314.1:4454-5023 GCA_026391915.1 Bacteroidota bacterium
CAACAAAGTAAAATGATGTTTCAAATATTGGGTGGCAAAAATTGCTGGAGGTTGTGCACAATTTTATTCTTGATTTAAGCAATATAAAAAATATATTTGCAAATGAATACTGTAACCAATTGAAGGCAAAGCGAAAAAGCATCAATAAGGATAATCCTTCGCGTAACTTCAGGATGAAGGACGAAGAAATGATTGCCTTAGCACAAAGTTTTTTGAGAGCATTTAGAAAGGACTTAAGGTATTTCTCTGCCTTTAAAAAGCAGTTTAATGAGGCTTATGGAGAAGAACTCAAAACCCATATTTATGCTGCAAAGGAAAAGTTAGCACCTCATCAACATCGCAGTACTCGTGCTGATTATAATTCCGAAATTAAACAAGATATGATGGGGGCAGATAAAGCTTTGCAACACCTCTTAAAGTTCATGAAAAAAAACAATATGGAGGATATAAAATCCCTCTTGATAAAAAAGGATTTACCAAAGGCTAGAGCCTCATTAGAATTTATGGCAAACCACACAAGGAGTGCATTTGATTTGGCAATGCATTATGAAGATTTGTTAATAGAAATG
>JAPLCZ010000243.1 GCA_026391915.1 Bacteroidota bacterium
TGGAGGTCTCTAAAAAATGGACACAGCAGATAAAAGACTGGGGAATTATTTTTAACCAATTTATCATTATTTTTGAAGAAAGAATGAAACTAAAAATATAACCATATTCTTCTACTTACACACTTTATGGGATAGTGTCATTTTTATCTATAATGAACTTGCCATTTTTAAATCTGAATAATTCTATTTTTTCAGCATTGTAAACGAGGCAATCTTTCTTCAAATCACCTGTCATGCTTGCTTTGAGAATTTCTGTACTAAACTTTTGCCATCCCTTTTTAAACTCATTTGAATCTAAATTTTCGTCAGACATAATCCCATTTACTAAAGATTGGTTTGACCTTTTAATTACATCCAAATCTCCATCATTATCAAAATCATAAACCCAACTTTCATATAAAAGAGAAGCACCAGCATCGCCTTCCGAAAAAGAGACATCTAATGTATCAGTGAATTTTTTTAAAGAATAGTCAAATACCCAAATTTGAGTTTGGCTTGTGCAATTCCATCCTCCAATTCTTATTAAGAAACCATCCCTGATTTTATCCAAAAAAAGTCTATAACTCAACGTGGGTAGAAAAGATTGGTACCTAGTAAAAGGGTATTTAAACAATTTCAAAAACAGTCCTAGTTCTGACGAAGGAAATTCTCTTCCCCAAAAAGCATTGAGAGAATCATTAGTACATCCAATAAATGGAATTTGGATTGAATCTGTTTCCTTAAACACAAATAGTCTTTGCAAAGTCTTTATTTCTTCATCTGTAAATACTGAACTATCCACCACACTTTTTTTACTGGAGGTCACTAATGATTTACCTTTTGAGGAATTACAAGAAGTAATAATTAAAATAAAACCCATGACCACAAACAATAGCAAATAGGTTTTTATATTTATGATTAATATTCTGCCAAGCAGATTTGCCTTCTTCATATCACAAACTTACCCTTTCCTTCCCATTCTCAAATTGTTTTTCCTGATAACTAACACCCGACAACTGACAACTCTTCCTTCTTACCTTTGCCCCATGAAGGTTCGCGAGATATTACAAAATGCCACACAAAAATTTCTGCAAGATGGGTTTGGGGTAGCGCTTAATGCATCAGAAATTCAGATTCAGGAAACACGTAAAGATTTTGAGGGAGATTATACCGTGGTTATTTTCCCGTTGGCAAAGCACACCAAAAAGAATCCCACCGAAACCGCCAAACTCCTAGGTGATTACCTCAACCACAATATTGAGTTTATCCAAAGTTTTGAGATTGTGCAAGGCTTCCTTAATCTTAAATTTACAGATAGCTTTTGGATGGAATTTCTGGAGCACTCCACCCATGGGGTGCATTGGGAGGCAGTGGCAAAACCCCTCAATATCATGGTGGAATATTCATCCCCCAATACCAATAAGCCGCTGCATCTTGGGCACATCCGCAATAACCTTTTAGGCTATAGCGTGGCAGAAATCCTAAAGGCAAAGGGGCATCATGTTATTAAATCAAGCCTTGTAAATGATAGGGGAATCCACATCTGCAAATCCATGTTGGCGTGGATAAAATTTGGGGAGGATTCCACCCCCGAATTGGAGGGATTAAAAGGTGACCATTTTGTTGGGAAATACTATGTGGAGTTTGATAAACATTACAAAAAACAGATAGAAGAATTGGTGGCTGGCGGCATGGATAAAGCCATGGCAGAAAAGGAAGCACCGCTGATTAAAGAGGCACAAGACCTCCTGCTACGATGGGAAAAAGGAGAGCCGGAAGTACTCAAAATTTGGGGACTGATGAATGGTTGGGTGTATGAAGGATTTGAACAAACCTATAGCGACCTTGGGGTTGATTTTGATAAGTTTTATTATGAAAGCGATACCTACCTCCTTGGCAAAACCATAGTGGATGAGGGGTTGGAGAAGGGTGTTTTTTACCGCAAAGAAGACGGCTCTGTTTGGATAGACCTTAGTGATGAGGGGCTAGATGAAAAACTGGTTTTGCGGGCCAATGGCACCTCAGTTTATATTACCCAGGATTTGGGTACCGTGCAAAAACGCTTTGAAGAATACAAACTTGATAAGCTGATTTATGTGGTAGGCAATGAACAAGAATATCATTTTAAAGTACTGAAACTGATTTCAAAAAAACTCGGCAGCCCATGGGCAAATCAGTTGCAACACCTCTCTTACGGCATGGTGGATTTGCCAAGTGGCAAAATGAAATCTCGCGAAGGCACTGTGGTAGATGCTGATGATTTGATTAAAGAAATGATTGAAACCGCAGAAGCCTCCACCAAAGAATTAGGCAAGACGGATGAGATGGATGCCGCAGAACAAACTGCCCTCTCACGCAAAATTGGGATGGCAGCTTTAAAGTTTTTCCTACTAAAAGTTGACCCCACCAAACGCATGCTTTTTAACCCTGAGCAGTCCATAGATTTTCATGGATTTACAGGGCCATTTGTGCAATATACCTATGCCCGCATAAAAAGTATTTTGCGCCGCCATAAACAGGATGAGCCCGATGATATTATCAAACTTTCTTTAGTAGAATTGAGATTAAGCCATGAAGAAAAAGACATCGTAAAACTTCTATACACTATTGATGAAATGATATCAGAAGCAGAGCATAATCTTAGCCCTGCGGTGGTAGCCAATTACTCTTATGAATTGGCGAAGGCGTACAACAAATTTTACCAAGAGCAT
Source organism: Bacteroidota bacterium (assembly GCA_026391915.1). Classification (GTDB taxonomy): domain Bacteria; phylum Bacteroidota; class Bacteroidia; order CAILMK01; family CAILMK01; genus JAPLCZ01. The sequence continues at coordinate 2,691 of JAPLCZ010000243.1, forward strand.
TCGGTGCTAAAAGAGTTGGTACCCTCCATCAAAAACCTACGATTACTTATCTGCAAACTCACCGCAGAAACCATCCAAAAAACCATGTTGTTGATTGGGATTGAGATGCCGGAAAGGATGTAAAATAAAAAAGCCTCCAACTTTGTGGAGGCTTTTTATTTATATATTTTATTGTTTTTAATTCACAATCAATTTTCTTGTAACAGCATCATGGCTGTTTTGAATTCTGAAGAAATAAACCCCGGCACTTAATGGTGGCAAATTGATATTGCATTTGCCAATAGCATCTGTTGCCTTATAGGTTTTAATAAGTTTATTATCCATGGAATACAAGCTAATATCAGGAGCTTCTGTAGAATTAATATTTAATGTAACTACATCCTCTGACCTAACAGGATTCGGCAAAAGTGTACATGAAATATTGATACTTTTAAATGGTAGGGGCTCAGCAAAAAAATCAATTTCTTCATCCCCTTTCCTATAGGTATCATAACAGAAAAAAACCTGTAGCATTTCTGAAAAAGTAGTAGTACCTGCCACAACATCTTTAGGAGGATTGCTTGGATTATCAGCATTAGCAGTAGTGTTATCATAAGTTGCTTCTGCATAAATGGTGGTACCTGCTTTTAAATGAATCATTTTTGGGAATGAATAGATTTCCTGCCAATGAAAATCCCAATTATCTTCTATGAGTGGGATAATATCACCTTGAGAGTTTGGACTAATTGCATACACCTTCATCTTCTTACCCAATAGATGCATATGAGGCATAATGGATAGAAGAGAAATATCCTGCGTAACTCTGTACTTAGCAGTATGAGTTCTAACTGTATTTGCAGGAATGCTTAACGGACCTCCAACCAAATTCACAGTGTTGTCAATCAGTGGCGCCACCTTCATATTTCTTCTGGCAGTAGAACGGGAATAGGCTACATTTAAGGTTGTAGCATCTACCTGATTTTTACTATTGGGCGCATAATGAATTTGAATTATGTAATAAGAGTTTTTAGGAATTCTAAAACCCATATCATATTTAATGGAATTACTCCCACCACCCGGTAGCCAACTACCAATAAGTTTTACAGAACTGAGGGCATTGCCTCCCCAGTTATTCCCAGGAAGTTTTCCACCAGATTGGTCTATAGATTTTTTGAAACTACCAGTTGAGTCTATATAAATAAAGATATGGTGTACCACTTTTCTGTTACTAGGTACAAATTCAATTTGTTTTATAAATGCATTCTCATTGAGGCCGGATTCCAAAGCAAAGAAATGGAAATCATCCGTGTTTTCAGGAATAGTATAGCTCTGCGTTTTTTTACTGAAATCAGGATTCTCTATCTGAGATTTATTCGAGAATTCAGGCACTTTAGGTTCTGTGGAAATATCCCCTCTTGGTGCGCCATCCTTAACCCATTGTTCAATTTTAGCAATATCAGCCTGAGCTAAAGCTTTCTCATTGATAAAATGAGTGTAGGAAGTGTTAGGTGACCATGGTGGCATTTTACCCCCTTTAATAGACTCAACAATCGCATTTCGGTAGGCATAAACATCATCAAAGTTTTGCATTTTAAAAGGAGCTATTGCCCCCTCACGATGGCAGGAAGTGCAGTTTTTGTAAATGAGACCTGCTACAGTGTTGGAGTAAGTTACCCCTTGTGCTGATGCCATTGCACTCATGAAAAGAAACACAATAAGTAGTTTGAAATTTTTCATTGTTAAAGAGTTTAGTTAGAGCAAATATAAGTTTTATTATTAACAAAGAAGTTTATAAAAATTCCTTCCACCTGATTTTCCTTATCTCTCAGGCTAAAACATACAATCAAAAACTATAAGAAATCTTCTTCCTAATTTTGGCGGATAAACAAAACCAAAGATGACCCTCAACAAAAGAATTTTTAACTCCGCTTTAGTACTGCTTTTTATCACTATAAAATCCTATGGGCAAGGGGTGAACCCATGCTACCTGCCTGACCCCAACGGCAGGGCAAGGGAGTGCAATATTAAATATGACCATATGCTGCTTGATGTACGGTTTGAGCCCGAAAAAGGGAAAGTGATTGGGAAGGTGACATACAAATTTCATCCACTTCGAAAAACTGTAGATAGTATTTGGCTTGATGCACCGGGTATTAATATTAAAAAAGTTTCCTGTACTCAATTCGCGATTACAGATATTAAGGGGTTTAAGCAGGAAGAAATAGAAGTAGCTTATAAAACCAATAATGAAGGAGTGAGTATTTTTCCTAAAAAAACTTTGACATGGTATCCAAATTATGCACTGGAAATTGAATATGAAGCCACTCCCAAAAAAGGAATTTATTTTATTGGCTGGGATGACAGCACTAACCGCAGCCGCAAACAAATTTGGACGCAGGGAGAAGGCGTAGACAACCGCTATTGGATTCCGGCTTTTGATGAATTTAATACCAAACTAACTACTGAGTTGGTGGTGCATATGCCAGCAAAATATAAGGTGCTTGGCAACGGAACTTTCTTAGGAAAAACGGATGATAAAGATGGCAACCTTAGATGGCATTATAAGATGCTGCATCCTCATGCGTTTTATTTAACCATGCTTGGAATTGGGGACTATAATATTGCCTCCTCAAAATCTACCAATGGGGTGCAACTCAATAATTGGTATTACCCTGACCAACCTGAAAGGCTTGAACCCACTTACCGATATACAGCACAGATAATGGATATTTTGGAGAAAGAAACAGGTGTGCCTTATGGCTGGGAAAGCTACTCCCAAATCCCTGTACAAAATTTTCTTTATGGCGCTATGGAGAACACCACTGCAACTATTTTTGGTGATTTCTTTTGCGTGGATAAACGCAGCTATCTGGATAGAAATTATGTGGGCGTAAATGCCCATGAAATGGCGCACCAATGGTTCGGGGATATTGTTACAGCACGCAACCCAAGAGACATGTGGTTGCAAGAAAGTTTTGCTACTTATTACGGCAAGATGGCGTTGAAAGGAATCTATGGAGAAGAGCAATTTCAGTGGAGCTATAGAGGCGAAATGAACTCAGCCATTGCCGCAGGAAAAGAGAACGATTTCCCAGTGATGCATACTGCTGGCGGCAGTTCAAGGATATACCCAAAAGGTTCTTTTGTGTTGGGCATGTTGAAGTATGTAGTCGGTGAGGCTGAGTATAACAAAGCAGTACAGTATTATCTGCAAAAACATAAATATGGCATGGTGGATACACATGATTTTTATCAGGCTTTTCATGATGTGTTGGGGGTGAATCTGGATTGGTTTTTTGATGAATGGATTTACCGAGGTGGAGAGCCAGTGTATAAAGTTTCTTATAATATTTTGTCTGATAAAAGTACGCAGATTGTGGTAGAACAAACCCATAAACTAAGTGCCACAGTTGGGCTTTTTAAGATGCCATTTGTTTTTGAAGTGCACTATAAAGATGGCTCTATTGCCAGCACCAAAGAGGTGATTGAAAAGCAGCAGCAGGTAGTAAATATCCCCAATAAAGGAGGCAAAGAAATAGATTTTGTTTTGTTTGACCCCGCCTCTAAGGTTTTAAAAACTGTGGAGTTTGAAAAGAAGTTTGAGGAGTTAGAAGCGCAAGCGTTGCGTGCTGCAAATATGCTTGATAGGTATGATGCAGTGCTTGCAATGAAGAGCACCGAGGTTGATAAAAAGAGGGATTTATTGGTAAAGATTTATAACCGTGAAAAGTATTTTGCCATAAAATCAGAAGTGCTGAATCAGCTTGTGGGTGATGAAAAATCTGCTTCTCTTTTTAACAATGCTATGACGGATAAAGATGTGGAGGTTCGCCTTTCTGCATTGACTAATACCAAGACTATTACCGCCCAAAATCAGAATGGCGTTGAGAAACTTTTAACAGACTCAAGCTATAGAATTGTAGAAGCTGCCTTAGTAAAACTTTGTGATAGCAAACCTGAAAAAACTGAGGACTATTTAAAAGCTACTGACAACACTTTTGGGTTATCCAATACCGTAAGAATTGCATGGTTGAAAATTGCGTATCAAGGCAAAGGATTAAAAATAATATCTCAGGAAAAAGTGATTAAAGAGTTGGTGGATTATACCTCACCTGCTTTTGAATTCCGTACCCGTGGCAATGCATTTCAGGCATTGAAAGCAATTAATTATCTGGATGAAAAATCAGCACACGGAATGATGGATGCGGTGTGTAGTAATAACTCACGTTTGGCAGGCCCAGCTACTGAGGTAATGGGGTATTTTAAATCCCAAGACGGATACAAAAAGCAATTGATAAAATACATGAACTCCCGCAAATGGACGGATGCCCAAAAGGAGATTCTGAAAAAACAACTATTGTAATTGGAAGAAAAATCCTTCTACGAAAAAGTATATGAAGTTACCCGCCAAATTCCTAAAGGTAGGGTGACTTCTTATGGGGCTATTGCCAATCATTTGGGCACTGGATTATCTGCAAGAATGGTTGGCTGGGCTTTGAATAATTGCCATGAATTAGACCCACCAGTACCTGCCCACCGAGTAGTAAACCGCAACGGAATGTTATCAGGTAAATTCCATTTCCCCACACCCACTATTATGCAAGAATTGCTGGAACGCGAAGGCATCAAAATTAAAGATGATTGCGTGGTGGATTTTAAGAAGAAGTTGTGGTTACCGTAGGAATTTTAATGATAGAAAAAAGGAGTGACAACATTTATCTCATTAGCAAAGGGAATAAACTTGCCTTTAGTGCCCACAAGATATTTCTTTTATGAACTGGGATAGCTGCTAAACCCCATTTGCAGCTCCCCAACCCACCCATTTGCTGATAACACCCTGCTAAAAGGGAGGCTGGCTTGGCTATAAGGGTAGCCTCCCCCACCTATCCACCCGAACTGGGGCAGCTTTTAGCTGAGTTGGCTGAGCTATTGGGGTACACCCCCCCCACCCAGGGAGGGGGGGTATACCACCTATAAGGCTTAGTTCGCTGAGCTAAAAGGGTAGTCAATTCAGCTTTTGGGTGGGGTAGACTATTTATTTTTGCGATGTGAAGAACTATAAAGGTAAGCAAAGTGTTATCCTAGCCACACATCAAGTTATAAACTTGCCTTTAGTGCCCACAAGATATAGTCTTGCGGGAGCTAGGGATTGGGAGAGAATCCTACAATGGCTAGTTCAAGCGTCCACGCTTGGACTATCTTTTAGGCACAGGCGTGGACGCCTGCGCCAGCTGGGGAGAACTGACAACCCCTGTAAAAAATAAAAAGCCCCACATTTTACAGCAAGGCTTTTTTGTTTTTTAGAGAATTCAATTTTACCTCCCTACTGCAAATTTGATATGTGCTACCTTATTATTATTGACAAGTGTGGCTGTATATAAACCCTTAGGATAGTTTTCAGTATTTACTGTTGTTTCTTGCCCAGATAAATTTTGTTGTTGCACTAACCTTCCGGTAAGGTCATAAATGTATAACATACAATTATTATCAGTTATGCTAATAGTGATTTGGGTAGTTGCTGGGTTTGGATAAAGTTTAAATTGAGGAGATTGATTTACTGACTGTAATGAAGTAAAATTGCTTACAGTTAATGTCACAATTTTAGTGGTATCAATACCACAACTGCCAGTATTTATGATACATCTGAACTCTTGATTATTATTAGCAAGAGTGGTGTTTAAAATTGTTAATGAATCATCTTTTCCACCTTTATATTGTCCTTTGTCACTAACTATATTTTGAAAACCAAAACCCAAATCTGTTTGCCATTGGTAAGTTGCATTTGTAGTAGCAGGGCTTGTAATAAACACTGCTGAATTGCCAGCAAAAACATTTTGGTCAATTGGTTCATCTTTTATTATCTTGCTACCACATCCATTATAAAGAGTAAAGATTTCCTCCTTAGTTAGAACCCTACTCCATATTCCAATATCATCAATTGCTCCTTTAAAATAACCGCTTCCTCCTTTATTTTCTTCCCTACCAATATTAATAAGATTTGAACAAATAGTTATACTTCCAGGGCTATAGGCTTTGCTAACTTCAACACCATTGACATAAAGTTTTAGTGAGTCATTTAGTTTCATAGTAAATACTAAGTGCATCCAATTACCTAAATTAGATGTGTCAATTGTGGCTTGTCCAAAGTTGTTACCAGCATTAATCGCTATAATATCAACTCCTTGGGAATAATCCTTTCTAAACAAAAATTGGTTACCACAAGCAGGCCAAGACCCAATAATATCACCATAAGCCCCCTTTGAACTTTTTGGGATATTAACCCAAGCAGAAACTGTAAAGGCGGATTTTGTATAGTATAGTGAATTGTTGGCAACGATATAGTCACTTGAACCATTAAAGCTATAGGCGCATTTGGTGATTCCAAATCTATCAGCTATTAATGCAGCTCCACTTACTACCCCATTATTTCCGTTACCGCTTTTATCATTGGCATTACCAGTAAAAGGATACCATGCCTTTAGGCTATCTGATGGAACATAAGAAGGCACTTGTGCAAAGGTTGTTGTAGTTATTCCTAAAATAACAGCAAACATTGAAAGAATTTTTTTCATTTTACTTTATTGTTTTTGTTTGTCCTATTGTCCAAAGTAGTTTGTCTAAATATCGGTTTTCTCTAATTAGTTTAATGTCATTTATTGATTTGAAATCTGCTTCAATAACTTTAAGATAATTTTTTATTTCTTCTAAATCTGACTTGATTCTTTTTTTATTCTCACTTGAATTAAACACTTCTACTTTCTTAGTGTAGCTTTTATAAAAATTATCTTCTTTTTGTCCAACTGCGTTTTTTGCAAGATTATCCATTGGAAGGATAGCCCATGGGTTATTTAAGAACAAAATTTTAGAAGCTAAGGAGGTCATTATTTTATTACGGGTTAACCCATTATCCATTAGTTTTTCTGCAAAGGAATCTACATAATCAGATTTTGGTTTTTTAATCCATTTTTTGGTTTCAGCAAGAACTTCACTTGACTCCCCCTTATTGAAATTTCTTGTTACTTTAAACTCAATAAGAAATTGATAAAATGAACCTTTACTTTTTTTTATATAGTCAACATCAGAGATTTTACCTTGCTTCCAAAGTTGGAAGTTATGGATGTATGTAAGGTCAGAATGGTAAGTCATTAAGAAATTACCTATTGCTTGAATGTCTTCTGTCTTCATGTAGCAAAGATAAATATTTTATTGATTCAGGATAAAATAAAATAACTTACTCCAACCCATTCTCTTTCTTAAACTCCCCCCCCTCCTACTTCCAAGCCCTTACAGACAAACCAGTGCCTGAGGTATGGTTTCCATTCACATCAAAATAATTTAGGGTGTAGGCAATGGGGTAGGTAATTAAATAATAAAAAGGCAGGATAATCACAAACAAAAATGAAGCATTGAGCATCAACATTGGGTACTTCATACTAAGCCTCCAAGAGATTTGTCCGGGCTTGCCATAGGCATATCTTGCATCTATTTTAGTGAAGCCCGCCAACTTCAATTTATCTTGTATATCATTGATGTTGTAGCCATCACGCACATGCTCTCCTATAAAACTTTCTTCACCCTCACCATGCACATCAGAGCCACCTTGGTCAGAGGGGGTGTTTATGATTAGCATCCCGCCATCCCGAAGTGACGCATAAAAATTTTTGAAAACCTCAACATCTTCAAGGATATGTTCCATCACATCCACAGAAATAATAAGGTCGTAAGCGTTCTCTTTTCTGTAAGTTACTAAGTCATCCACCTTAAACTCCACGTTAGTTAATCCGCACTTTGCAAAAAACTGATTGCAGTCCCTCACTTGGTCATCTTTAACATCAACTGCTAATATTTTATAGTTTTTATTTTGGTTGGCAACATAAAAAGAATATTGCCCAAAGCCAGAACCGGCATCCAAAATATCAGCACCATTTTTATGCATGGTCATCCATTCTTTCAGGATTTTATGGACATGCCATGTGCGCAAAAGGAGGAGGTCAAGCAGTTTATAAAAACTCTTGCGAAGAAAGATTGATTGGTTAAAGAAAACACCAAACTTATTTTTTATTGGGTCGTATTCCATGAGGTGGGCTAGAAAAATTTACTGCAAAATTAAGGTGTGGTCAAGTTTAATGTTTAATGTTTGAAGTTTAATGTTGGGCTATCCTATCTGGCAACAACTGTTGATATGACTAAGCAGAAATTTGATTCTTGAAATTTTCTTCCTTTTCCCCAAACAATAAAACATATTGCTTTGCGTTTTATTCCTAATTTTGCTACATACTTATTCCCACAAAAAACCAAAACTGCGTGAAGAAATTTATTACCCTTTGTTGTTTAATTCTGTGTTCTCTCAATTGTCTTTTTGCCCAAAAGAAACACACCATCAGTGGGTATGTGAGTGATATTAAAAATGGTGAGATGCTGATTGGTTCCATCATTTCGGTAGCAAAACAAAATACGGGTACTGCCACCAATGCGTATGGATTTTATTCCATCACCTTGGCGGAGGATAGCCATTATGTACTGATTTCTTTTGTAGGATATAAACCTCAACTCAAAAAGATTTTCTTGGGTGCTGACCTCCGCCTCAATATTACACTTGAGCCGCAGGTGTATGAAACCAAGGTGGTTGGGATTACAGTAAATAAAAAAGCACGCGAAAATATCAACCGCCCAAAGATGGGCATTATTGATATTCCAGTTTACCAAATTAAAGAGTTGCCAGCTATTTTTGGTGAGAAAGATTTGCTGAAAGTATTGCAGCTTTTGCCGGGGGTGCAATCAGGCTCTGAGGGCAGCGCAGGATTTTATGTGCGGGGAGGTGGCCCAGACCAAAACCTTATTTTATTGGATGAAGCCATTATCTATAACCCCTTTCACCTTGCCGGTTTTTTCAGCACTTTTAATGGTGATGCTATTAAATCTGTTTCTCTGATCAAGGGTGGATTTCCGGCACAATATGGTGGGCGACTTTCTTCCATTATTGACATTAGCATGAAGGATGGAAATGATAAAGAATATCATGGTGAGGGTGGTGTGGGGTTGATTTCTTCCCGATTGATGTTGGAAGGCCCCATCCAAAAAGACAAATCAAGTTTCATGATTAGCGGCAGGAGAACATATCTTGATATTTTAATTAAACCATTCCTACCCAAAGGAATTTCAGCTGGCTATTATTTTTATGATTTGAATGGAAAAGTAAATTACAAATTCTCTGATAAAGATAAAATTTACCTCAGCAGCTATTTGGGGAGTGATGTATTTTCAACCTCCTTTAGTAAGACTTCTTTTAAAGTAGATTGGGGAAATAAAAGTATTGTTGGTAGGTGGAATCATTTGTTCAATAGCAAACTTTTTAGCAATACTACCCTCATCTATAATGATTATGTTTTTAGCAACACTGACCAATTGGATAAAATTCAAATTAAGCTTCAATCAGGTATTAGGGATTACACCGCAAAAATGGATTTTGATTGGTTCCCGCACATAAAGCATAAGGTAAAATTTGGCGCTACTTACACCTATCAGCAGTTTATTCCATCCTCTACCAAACTGCAACTGGATAGCAATACTTCTTTCTCCTACCAGATATTTCGGTATGTGCATACTTCTGCACTTTACATTAATGATGAGTTTACCCTCAACGAAAATATTAGTATGAATTTTGGGTTGAGGGCTCCGCTTTTCATCTATAAAAAATACACCTTTTACAATGCTGAACCCCGCTTTACTTTTAATTACATTATCAATAAAAACAGTTCAGTAAAACTCGGTTATGCTATGATGCATCAGTTCACACATTTGGTAAGTAATTCTTCTATTTCATTACCCACAGATATTTGGGTTCCAAGTTCTGATGTTGTACTGCCACAAGTAGCCCAGCAAGTGGCCTTGGGCTATTTCCGCAACTTTAATAATGATGCTTATGAAACCAGTGTGGAGGTATATTATAAAAATATGACCCACCTGATTGAGTACAAAGAAGGCGCACAAATTTTCCTCAATCCTGATGTGGAAAAAGAGTTTGTTTATGGCAGCGGATATTGCTACGGCACGGAGTTTTTTGTAAAAAGAAATGAAGGGAAAATCACTGGTTGGATAGGCTATACCCTTGCATGGGCATACCGTACTTTCCCTGATTTGAATAATGGAAAAACCTTCCCCTCCAAATATGACCAAAGGCATAATGTGTCCGTGGCGGGAGTTTATAAATTCAATAAAGAGCTTTCTTTTTCTACTGTGTTTGTGTTTGGTTCGGGGCAATCACTTACCCTGCCTGTAGGGCAATATCAAGTACCTATGTTTGGTAGTGGGTTTTCTGCATTGGATTATAATGAGAGAAATTCTTTTAAACTTTATCCCTACCACAGGATGGATATTGGGATAAAATATACCCTGAAAATAAAAAGTGTGGATGCAGACCTAAGGCTGGATGTTTACAATGTTTACAACCGCCGCAACCCCTATTTTATTTATTTGCAAAATATGGTTGACCCGCGCAGTGGCATAGAAAAACCAACGGCGGTGCAGGTTTCATTATTCCCTACCATCCCCACTTTTACTGTTAATTTTAAATTTTAAAATGAAAAATAAACTCCTACTTTTCTCACTCTTATCCGCCGGGATTTTCGGTTTATTTTCTTGTGAACAAAAAGTTACTTATCAGTTGCCGCAGTATGACCCCAAGCCCGCAGTCTTCTGTTTATTGCAGCCGGATTCTGTGGTAAAACTTTACCTTACGGAGAGCCGTTCTTATTTTAATTATGGTGATACTTTAAACAAAATGCGTTTTATTTTTGATGCCGTGCTTACCGTAAAAGATGAGACGGGAGTTACTGAAACATTGCATTTGGAAAAAGGTTTGGAGAATGATAATAACTTCAATAGAAACCCTTGGGATACCACCAAAAGGCCTGACAACAAAGTTGAAACATGGCTATGGGTTGGTAGTAATAAAACAAAAGCAAACACTAAATATTCTCTGGAAATTAAGTGGGGAGGTAAGAGCTATACTGCTGAGACCCGTGTGCCAGATGTACCCGTTATTCTTAATACAATTATTAGAAAAACAGAGGGCAGAGGATTTGGCGGAGGAGGTCAAAATGATTCTATCAAAACTGCATTTTTTGTGGTGCAAGATGTTGCCGCTGAAAAGAATTTTTATGGTAGATTAGAGATTGATTCTAACTCAAACCAAAGTGGAGGCAGCAGTGGCTATTTTGATAATATTTATAGATATAGCTTCACAGAAGATGGTGCAGAGAATGGTAGAAAGATGGAGGTCTATGCCTCAGAGGACCAAAAGAGAGGCGGTTTCCCTACAGACTCAACAGTGGTTTTTGTGAGCTTGATGAATGCCAACAAAGAGGCTGGGGATTATCTCACTTCTCTTCAACATCAGCAAAATACCCAGGGTGACCCTTTCTCAGAACCTGTACTTATTAAAAGCAATATTAAAGGTGGGCTTGGGGTTTTTGGTGGGATGTCTTATTCCAAAAAATACAGGATAGTTTTTAAGTAGGAGTGACCTTGAAAACCTCACCCCAAGCCCTTTAGCCTCATCCGCCCTGCGGGCACCTTCTCCAAAGGAGAAGGGGAAAAAAGGAGAGGGGTAAGACCGTACAAAGCAACTTAGAAGCTTAAAGTCCTCTCCTTTGGAGAGGATTTAGGTGAGGCTCTTTAAATACTCAAACGCCAACCTTAACCTACTCCCGTACCATGAAAACATTTCACCATCTACCAAAATAATTTTTGATTGAGTCAATAGCTTTTGCCATTCCTCAATATGTTTTTCATTGAATGGAAATGGCTCTGAGGAGAGTAAAACTACTTCAGGGTTTATGTCTTTTATTTCTTCAATAGTTAATTCAGGATAGCGGCTTTTTTCTGCACATACATTTTCAAAACCTGCAACCGAAAGCATGGTGCTGATGAAGGTTTCTTTTCCAATACTCATATATGGGTTTTGCCAGATGAGGTAGAGAGTTTTTAGTGGTTGGGGTGGGGTTGATGGAGATTTTTTGCGAAGCAAAAAATCACTATGCGCTACCTTTATCTCCGTAATAATTTTTGCAGATTTCGCCTCCTTCCCCACTAACACCCCTACATCTTTTATCATCCCGTAAGCATCCTCTAAACTCACAATATCAGAAATATAAATTGGGAAATATTTTTCCAATTCCTCAATCTGTTCACGGGTATTTTCCTCCTTATTGGCAATAATAATTTCAGGATTCAGGAGCTTGATTTTTTCAATATCAAGCTTTTTTGTACCGCCAACTTTCTCTACATTTTTTACCAAATTTTTTGGGTGAATGCAGAACCAAGTTACTCCAATAATTTCTTCTCTTAGCCCTAAATCAAAAAGCAATTCTGTTTGGGAAGGCACTACAGAAACAATACGTTTTGCAGGAGAATTAAGAGTTATTATTCTTCCTGTTTGGTCTTTGATTTCAATCATGATTATATCATCCAAAGAGTTCCTTCACTTCGTTCAGGATGACACCTTGCAAATCTGTCATGC
>JAPLCZ010000212.1 GCA_026391915.1 Bacteroidota bacterium
GCCCTTTCAGTAATTTAAACGCACCTTCAATCCGTTCACTTAAATTTTCAAACATATTATATAGTATAATTTTAAGGTGCAAAAATACAATGGGGGAGGGTTTGTTTAAAGTTGGGGGTTTAATGTTAGGAATTGAGATGCGAGTTGCCAATGACTTAGCGCTTTTAATGCCTCACTCCCAACCACTTTTAACCTCATCCGTCCTGCGGACACCTTCTCCAAAGGAGAAGGGAAAACAGGAGAGGGGAAAAAGCACAGCAGTAACTTAGGAGCTTAAAGTCCTCTCCTTTGGAGAGGATTTAGGTGAGGTTAATATTAGCAAATTATTTGTGTGAACAAACCATATTACCTTTGATTTTTTTATGAAGCAAAAAACATTATACGTTTGTCAGCAATGCGGCACCACAGCCGTGCAATGGAAAGGTCGTTGTTCTTCCTGCGGAGAATGGAATTCATTAGTAGAAGAAGTTATTTTTGAGGGGCCAAAATCCAAACAAACTTCTGCCAAAATAAGCGAAGGAGAAATTGTAAAACTGGATGATATTAATCCTGAAGATTTGCAACGCCTGCCAACTTATGACAGCGAACTCAACCGCGTATTGGGTGATGGGATTGTACCGGGTTCTGTGGTGCTGATTGGTGGTGAACCGGGCATTGGGAAATCAACAATTCTTTTGCAATTAGCCATCTTCCAAAAGAACCTAAAAATACTTTATATCTGTGGAGAAGAAAGTTTGAGTCAGGTAAAATTGCATGCAACAAGATTGGGCGGCAGCAATGAAAATTGTTATATGCTTTCCGAAACTACTTTGGAGAAAATTACTGCTGCAGCAAGAGAACTTAACCCTGATATTTTGATTGTGGATTCCATACAAACGGTGCAGAGTATTGGGATAGATTCTACCCCCGGGAGTGTGGTGCAAATTCGTGAATGTACATCAGCACTTATCCAGTATGCAAAGAAAAATAATACTTGTGTTTTCTTGATTGGGCACATCACTAAAGAGGGATATATTGCAGGGCCAAAAATCTTAGAGCATATGGTGGATACTGTTCTCTATTTTGAGGGGGACAGACATTACAATTATCGCATCCTGCGCACCATGAAAAATCGTTTTGGTTCTATGTCCGAAATTGGAATTTATGAGATGGGAGACCGCGGACTAAAACCTATAGAAAATCCTTCCGATATTCTTCTCACCAACCGCGATGAAAACTTAAGCGGGATTGCAATTGCTGCAACTTTAGAAGGGATTCGTCCTATGCTTATTGAAGTGCAAGCATTGGCATCACCATCAGCCTATGGAACACCACAAAGAAGTGCCACAGGTTTTGATGCAAAAAGGATGAATATGTTGTTGGCAGTTTTGGAGAAAAGATGTGGATTAAAAATTAACATGAATGATGTGTTCTTGAACATTGCTGGTGGGCTTCGTGTAGAAGACCCCGCAACTGATGTTGCGGTAGCGGTAAGTGTTGCATCATCCATGCATAACATACCTATCCCTCATGATGTTTGCTTTGCTGGTGAGATAGGATTAAGCGGAGAAGTTCGCCCCGTAAACCAGATAGAAAAACGAATTAAAGAAGCAGAAAAGTTAGGATTTAAATCCTTCCATTTATCTACCTACAATAAGAAAAGTATCACTGCAAAATTCACAAAAATTGAATTGATTTTTAGTAGCACATTGGATGCGCTACTTGGAAAAATAATGGGATAGTTTTCGCCGTTATGTTAGCTATGACTTTTGTTCAGTAGTCAAACAAAAATCGTTGGAGGATAAAAATTCCGCAATAAGATTTTTCAATACATTTATTATTTTCTCTATCAAATTTTCTGTGAAGAAATTATTTTGAATAAAATATTCTCCGTATTAATGATGGCAGATTATAATTATTTTTTCATTAGTAATACTAAAACTTTCATCAAACAGATTTCATTGAATTTATAGCTTTATCAATAGATTTAATGAAATTTAGTCCTGCTTATTTTGGTCAAATGAAAATAGCAAATAATAATTTTTTATTTTTTCTTCTCTCAAATTTTGTGAAGAGAAATTATTTTTTCTTCAGAATTAATATCGCAAAAATATATTTTTGGAAAACGAAATTTTACAATATTTTGTGATATCTCACTCTTTAGGGCGTTATGACAAATGTTTTATCCTGTTTACAAACATGCTGTTTAAATTATAGCTTTCAGCGTGTTACAAACTGTTATCCACAATCCACAATGAGATAATTGCCAATAAAAGTAAAAGTAGTAAAAGTAGTATTTACTTTTGTTTCGTATTCGTGAATTAAACGAAAACAATTTTTCGACAAATGGGCACGGCATCAAATTCATCCGGCAACACTGTAAGAAAAACAATCATCGCACTTCGTTCTGAAATCAAGAAAGAAGTTGAGCAATTAGCCTCCGAGTTAAAGCATAAAGGAAAGGGTGACGGCACCATCCATAACACCATACTTTTTTTGTTAAGTGCAGAGTTTAATTTACCCAAAGAATTCAACCCTTTTTCTGCTAAACTAAAACAAGAATCCGGGCAAGTATTATTGAACATACCTATAGGGATGTTTTATGCCATGCATTTCAATGGCAGAAGAAAAATAAAAACAAAACCGGGCTTAAAGGGTTTAAAGATTTTTTGATTAATGGTATTGAACATTCTGTTAAAAAATTGACAGGCAAAAAAATTGAAGAACTTCCGGTAACTGTTGTCTCTAAAAGTTTAGGAAGCATTGGGAAAACCGAAGGCAATCATAGTGTTTTAAAAAGCATTTCTATAGATGGGAAAGAAGTTCAGCTTTTCACCCAAGCTGCATATGCCAGCCATACCAATACCTCAAAACAAAATGTGCATTACCTTATTAAAAATGGGAAACTAAATACCTATAGTTTCCCTGATAATCCTAATACTATATTTATAGGATACCCTGTTAAAGAACAAAACAATACTAACACAAATAAAACAAAAACAACAATTTCTAAATCAATTACAAAAATGAAAGCAACAAAAAAGAAGGTAGCCGCTAAGCCAGCCGCTAAAGCCGCCGCCAAACCAGCAGCAAAAGCTGCTGCTAAACCTGCAGCTAAGGCTGCCCCAGCTAAAAAGGCTGCTGCTAAACCAGCTGCTAAGAAGGCTGCACCTGCTAAGAAAGCCGCTGCTAAACCAGCTGCTAAAGCTGCTGCACCTAAGAAAGCTGCTGCTAAACCAGCCGCTAAAAAAGCTGCACCAGCTAAGAAAGCCGCTGCTAAACCAGTTGCTAAAGCTGCTGCACCTAAGAAAGCTGCTACTAAACCAGCTGCTAAAAAAGCCGCACCAGCTAAGAAAGCCGCTGCTAAACCAGCTGCCAAAAAAGCTGCTAAGCCTGCTCCTAAAAAAGCAGCTGCCCCTAAGGTAGCTGCTAAAGCTGCAGCTCCAAAAGCAGTAGCTCCAAAAAAGAAAAAGTAATTTCAAAACTCAACTTACTTTTTTAGAACAAATCCCGGTTATGCCGGGATTTGTTATTTAAGCCAACCTCAAATTACCGAGTTGGGATGGTACTTGGATATGCCGACCTGCCTAGTTAAGAAATGTGTTTCATGTCTAATAAAAAGGCATCCGGATTGTACCTTGGATGCCTTTTTTGTTTTTATAGAAATTGGGATTTCGCCTTAATTGCATGTAAGTGTTTATAAGAAAATTAATCTGCCTCTCTTGCAAAATTTATCCTGATTAACCTGGATTCACACCAAAGATTTTTTTCATTTCAATCCTAAAGGAGTTTAAATCTTCCAACCCTTTTTCTCTTCTATTAATATATCACCTCTACGAGGTTTAAACGCCCAGTATGGGTAGAATACCAATAGCGAAAAGTAAATGTAAATTCTAAAACTCCTATAGGAGTGGTATTGAATTTCTGAATAAGGGATACTGAGGTTGATTAATAATATGGGTGCTAATAGTAAGGGAGGATGGATTGTGAGTTTGGTATATTGGAGAGGTTACATTTTTGGCCGTCTTATAATTCTTAAAATGATAAGTTCCTGATCACAACTTCTTGCCCCAATTAAATATTGTTCTTTTTCTCCGTTGGAATCTAAATCATAGTCAAAGAAAGAAGCATTTATAAAACTATCAATTTCTATACTTCCAGTTTTATAATGCAATTGTACCTTGTTGTAGTCAGCATCATTACAAGACATTCCTTGATAGCTAACACTCCCGTTTCCGCCGTCAAATTTTAACTTTACAGTTTCTCTTTCTCTAATTTTACTTGATTTAACTTGGTTAATACTGTCGTCAATTTTAAAGTCATCTTTATAATATCTAATTTTATTAGGGGTAATAATAATTCTCTTTGCGAATAATAACCCATCTTTGAATTTTTGAACCGGTTCACATATCAAACATTCTGAGTGAAAAAATACTCTATAATTCTTTTTTCCATCTATGTATCCATTCACTGAGTTGTATAGTAAATCAATCTGCCTATCAGATTTATTAATGATGTTGTGGTCATGAATATTATTGACATAGGTATATGTTGCAAAACTATCTGCTAAAGTAGAATCAATTTTTACAACCTTATTTTTTTTAGAGTTTACAGACTTTTTTATTTTGCTATCGCATGAAGCAAAAATAATTAATATTAAAATAAATGGGATGGCCTTCTTCATCTCACAAACTTACTCCAAGTTTTCTTTTCCAAGATTTGACAACTTTTAAAAAGTTGTCAAATCTGAGCTAACCACTGCCAACTGCCTTCCCTAACTTTGCCCCCTCTTATGGCTGATGTAATCCAACTGCTTCCTGATAATATTGCTAACCAAATTGCTGCGGGGGAAGTGGTGCAACGCCCTGCTTCTATTGTCAAGGAATTGTTGGAAAATTCTGTGGATGCCGGCAGCACCCATGTGCAATTAATTATTAAAGATGCAGGCAAAACTTTGGTGCAGGTAATAGATAATGGCGCAGGCATGAGTGAGACTGATGCACGTATGTGTTTTGAACGCCATGCTACTTCTAAAATCAAAACGCAGGACGACCTTTATAGCATCCGCACTATGGGTTTTAGGGGGGAGGCACTTGCCTCAATTGCTGCTGTGGCGCAGGTGGAACTCAAAACCAAACGCCTTACTGATGAGGTAGGCACAATAGTTTTTATTGAGAATTCTAAAGTGCAAAAACAAGAGGCAGCATCAGCACCTGAGGGAACTTCTATAGCCGTAAAAAATCTTTTTTATAATGTACCAGCAAGGCGGAATTTCCTGAAATCAAACCCTGTGGAGTTGCGCCATATTATTGATGAATTCCTACGGGTAGCAATGGCGAACCCCGCTATCAGTTTTATATTTTATAATGAGAATGAAGAGATATATCATCTTAAATCCGGCACGCTAAAGCAGCGCATTGTGGGTTGCTTTGGTAAAAAGTATGAAGAGGGGCTTGTGCCTATTGAAGAGAAAACTTCTGTGCTAGATATTCATGGGTTTATTGGCAAGCCAGAGTGGGCACGCAAAACCCGTGGTGAGCAATTCTTTTTTGCCAATAACCGCTACATAAAAAGTGGCTACCTTAACCATGCTGTCAGTGCTGCTTTTGTGGATTTATTGCAGGACGAAACTTTTCCTTTTTATGCCATCTATCTTACCTTGCCGCCAGAGAAAATTGACATCAATGTTCACCCTACCAAAACAGAAATAAAGTTTGAGGATGAGAAAAGTATTTATGCCATCCTTAGGGTTGCGGTAAAGCGCGCCATCAACCAATATCATGTGGCACCTATGCTTAATTTTGAGGCAGAGGCAAGCATCCCTATTGCGCCGGATAGAGATGATTGGACTAATAAATCTCTGAAAACACAATCTTCTTTTGCTTTTACACAAACTGCCCCAGCTGACCCCCTGAAACAGCGCAACCGCGTTAGCCGTGATGATTGGAAAGAGTTGTATGAAGTGTTGAATCAAAAAGATTCTGCACAGCAATCCGTCATGATAAGCAATGATGATGAAGAGCTATTGGATATTGAACCAAGTACCCAAAAACCCGTTGTGCAGGTGCATGGCAAATACATTATTTCTACCATCCGTTCAGGGATGATAATTATTAATCAGCAGCAGGCACATGAAAGAATTTTGTTTGAAAAATATATGGAGTTGTTAGATGCCTCGGCTACTTATTCTCAAAAGCTTTTGTTCCCCGAAGTGGTGAATGTTTCAGGGCAGGATTTTGAAATGGCAAAAGAGATTTTACCTGAGATAAAAGCCCTTGGTTTTGACATTGATATTTTCGGCAAAGGGAGTTTTATTATCAGTGGTGTGCCGGCAGAATTGCTAAACACAGACATCAAACAATTGGTAGATGAAATTATAGAAGACTATAAAAATAATTACTCTGTAGAGAAGCTCAGCAAGCGCGAAAGCATTGCAAGGGCATTGGCAATTAACACTGCAGTAAAACCCGGCAAAGTGTTGCAAGAAGAAGAAATGCGCAATATGATTGATGAGCTTTTTGCTACCTCCACTCCGTATTTTAGTCCGGGGGGCAAGCCTACTATTATCACCATTTCATCAGATGAATTAGACAAAAAATTTAAACGCTAAAATAAAAATAAAATGTATCGTCCATCAGGATTTGCGGGCATACCACCCGTCATAAAAAACCTTCTTATTCTCAATGTGATATTTTACTTAGCCACCTACTTTGTGCTTCGCCAATATCCTCTTGTGGAGTGGTTGAGCCTTTATTATCCAAGCTCTGTTTATTTCCATCCTTACCAATTTGTAACCTATATGTTTATGCATGGGGGCTTCTGGCATATTGCTTTTAATATGCTTGCCCTATGGATGTTTGGCAGCAATGTAGAGAGTTTTTGGGGACCTAAAAAGTTCCTGACCTTTTACCTCGCCTGTGGCTTAGGAGCTGCGGCATTGCAAACTGCAATCACTGCTTTTACTTTATCCTCCGCCTCTCCAGAATATATTCAGGGATACTTAAACAGCCCCGGCGCTGCTATGCTTGGTGCATCGGGGGCAGTGTATGGGGTGCTGCTGGCATTCGGGTTTTTATTCCCCAATATGGAAGTGTTTATGATGTTTATCCCCATCCCCATAAAGGCAAAATATGCCGTGATGATTTGGGCAGGATTAGAACTTGCTTCCGGTATTGGGATGCAAGATAATGTGGCGCACTTTGCCCACCTTGGCGGCATGCTTACCGGATTAATCCTTATCCTTATTTGGCGAAGCCAGGGGAAACTGTATAATTAAGAAAAGCCACAATTCAATTAAAAAAATCGCCACAGATTCACAGATTATTTTTCCTGTTTTAATCTGTGAATCTGTGGCGGAAAATAAAATATTATGACAGAAGAAACTCAAGAAGAAAATACCTCACCCCAACCCCTCTCCCAAGGAGAGGGGCAAGAGCCCACAAAAACCCCCGTTAGCGAGTTGGGAGAATTCGGTTTGATTGACCGCCTAACTGCAAGTGTAAAACTTAATCATTCATCAACCATAAAAGGAATTGGGGATGATGCCGCAGTGATGGATTTTGACGGAATGAAAACCGTTATCAGTACGGATATGTATGTTGAGGGAATTCATTTTGACCCCGTTTATACCCCCCTGCAACACCTTGGTTATAAAGCCGTGGTGGGTAGCATTTCGGATATCTATGCCATGAATGCCACCCCTCAACAAATCTTTGTTTCGTTGGCTTTTAGTAGCAAATACACCATTGAAGCTATGGATGCCATCTATGCCGGAATCCAAGTGGCGTGTGATAATTATAAAGTGGATTTGGCGGGTGGAGATACCACCTCTGCCTTGCATGGTTTGGTGATTAGCGTTACCGTAACGGGCATTGCAAAAGCAGAAGACATCACTTACCGCAGTGGCGCAAAAGTGCATGACATCCTTGTGGTAACAGGAGATTTAGGCGGTGCTTATCTGGGTTTGCAAATACTGGAAAGAGAGAAAAGAATCTTTTTAGAACACCCAACAGTGCGCCCTGAGTTGGAGGGTTTTGATTACATCCTCAAACGCCAACTACGCCCCGAGGCACGCAAAGATATTATTGAGATTTTCGCAGATTTGGGCATTAAACCCTCTGCTATGATTGATATTTCTGACGGGCTTTCTTCTGAGCTCATGCACATCTGCAAACAGTCTGGCGTTGGGTGTTTGCTGCATGAGGATAAAATCCCTTATGACAACCAAACCCTTGAGGTAGCCCATACTTTTAAGATTGACCCTACCGTCTGCGCCCTTAATGGTGGTGAGGATTATGAACTCCTATTTACCCTCCCCGTTGCCCAACATGATAAGGTGATGAACCACCCCGATTTTACTATTATTGGCTACATCACCGAAGCCGAAGAAGGTTGCCGCCTGCTTACCCGCGCCGGAAACCGCCATGCTTTGGAAGCGCAGGGGTGGAAGCATTTTTAGGAGGCTGTAAAAAAAATTATCTGCTTACCACAATACGTTGGTAAGTTTCAGTATTATTATTCTTGATAATGGCGGTATAAATACCACTAGATAATCCTTCAATATTTATTACTTCATTGTTAGAAATAATACTTTTAGTAAGCACCAATCTACCCATTACATCATAAATACTTAGTGCATTTTTATTACCCAAATTGCCGTTAATATTTATTGTGATATTATTTGTTGCGGGGTTAGGGTACATGGTAATTTTTGCATAAGTTTTATAAGAAGAATTAATGTCAGTAACTACTGAATAAAAATAATTACAGCTATCGCCTCCAGCAACTCTATTGCCTTGGTGATTCCATGATAAATTAATTGAAGTAGCAATATTACCGTTAGCATCATATGTATCAGTATAAGTAAATAATTTTGCAAATGCATTATTAAACCAATTTAACCCAAGCAATTTTGTTCTTTTACCATTTGAATTATAAGTGTAGGAATAAACATAATAATTACTCCTGGCAGAAGATTTGTAAAATTGTCCGGTATCAGTAACCACCATATTATTGGCATTATAGGTAAAGAAGTTCTGGTAGGTATTTATCCATGATGTGGATACCAATGTTTGCCCAAGATAATGAGTTTTGTTTCCGTTGGTATCATAGGTTGATGTTGTTCTATAGTAATCTTTCCATGCAGTGCCATCCCAATTTTTAGTTAGAGAAGTGGTCTCTTTGCCTTTTGCATTATAGGTGTAATTTATTTGAGTATTATTTGTCCAGTTGGTACCGCTTCCATTCTGTTCTTCAGATTTTATAAGTTTTTCATTGGTATCATAAGTATAGGCATATTGATAACTATTATCCCATCCGGTACCATTCCATGTCTGAAACATGTAATTTGTTTGGCTTCCTTTGGCATTGTAAGTAAAAGTTTGCAAGTAGCTATTTACGTATGTTGTACCTTTCCATTTTTGGCCCAAACCAGTTAATACTTTTCCATTGGTATTATAGGTTAAAGAGTTTTTACTAATATTTACTCCCACAGCAGATACTACAGTAGATGAAATAATATGTCCAGTTGCATTATATGTATATTTTGTGGTTTTGTCAGGCTGCCAAGTTTGACTGGTAGTATCCATTTTATAATAGACTGCGCTATCATATTCGTAATATGTATAAGTTTCTAACGAATTAATATCGGGAAAACCTGCTTGCCTTACCTGATGAAATTTAGGTTGAAAACTATAGTTGCTTACTTGCCCAAACAGAAAACTATTTACTGCTAAAGCAAATACAATAATTAAAAATTTTGTTTTATTCATTTCTGTTTTAATTTTATAAAATTGTTGGAAGTGTATTACAAAGTTAAGTAGCTTTTATTCATTAAGCCAATAGACAATCTTTTGTCCATGATGTTAGCGTAGGCACCAGGGACTAAAGATAAAAAAGGATTATTCCCTGCAGTTATGAGCTAAATATTTTTAATCCGCCAAAATTCCACCTGACTTTGTTCAGTATGAATCTTGCTGAAATCAGTACATTTGCAAAATGAATTTAGAAAACTCAAAAATAGAATCAATAAAAAATTATTTCATTACTCAGCCTGTATTGAAGGCTTACCTATTTGGCTCTTATGTACGTGGGCAAGCAGATGATAACAGTGATATTGATATTTTGGTAGACTTGGATTACACTCAGAAAATTGGACTACAGTTTATTCAAATGAAGTTAGACCTTGAGAAGCTTCTAAATTCAAAAGTTGATCTGGTTTCATCCAATGGATTATCTAAATATATTCAACCTATTATTGATAACGAAAAGTTGATGATTTATGCGAGGTAAACTTGGTAACAAAATTAGACTGATGCATATTTTGGATGCCATTTCTGAAATTGAAACCTACCTAATTGATACAGACTTTGAAAGTTTCCTGAATAACTCAATGATGAGATTTGCCTGCATTAAGCAAATGGAAATAATTGGAGAAGCAAGTAATCATATTACAGAGGATATTAAATCAAATTTCAGTTCTATTGAGTGGTCACAAATAGTTGGTATGAGAAACATATTTGTACATGAGTACTTTGGAGTAGATTCAAGCCTTGTTTGGGAAATTATTAAAAAAGATTTACCAGACCTCAAGAACAAAATAAAGGAAATATTAAAGTCAATTGATTAAGACGCTTTCCAAAAGTTTCAAACTTTTGGAAAGGTAAATTGTTAATTCCCCGCCGATGTCTCCCGAAGGGGACTGGGCGGCGCACCTGACGACGAGTCCCTTTCAGGAGACTCGTCTGAGAAGTAAAAAGCCCGACACCCCATTTAAGGAGGTCGGGCTTATCAATTATTTATTCCACTTGCCCCTCTCCTTTTTTTTCCTTCTCCTTTGGAGAAGGTGTCCGAAGGACGGATGAGGTCTGGGGTTGGGGTGAGGTCTTTATTTCCCTACAAAATCTCCACACTCCACGCCGCTTCTGTGCTGCCCAGCGCCTTTATGTAAAGGTGGCGTTTTGCATCAGTATAGCCTGCGGCAGCGGGGGCAAAATCAAGCTGAGAGTGTGCAGCAATAGTAACCGATGCCCCTTGTGGCACTTCCGTAAGCCCATCAGTATAGAAAAGTTGTATGCCATCATCGCCAGTGCTTATGCCATGTATATGATTTTCTGGTTCCATCTTTCTTTTAAAGATATGGTCAGTTTCTCCTATTGGCGTGTGCCCTGTAAATAGGGTTTGTTGTTTGGTAGAGAGTAAATCCACAGGAAACCAGTTTTCAATAGCCACTGGGTTCATATAAAATTTTACCACAAGGCTACCATAATCTTTAAACATGGCTTGGCAAGCTGCCAGCCGTGCTGTTTCCATAGCAGTTACGGCATTATCAATGGCCGTAAAACCACCAATTTGCCCATCTCTAGCAGCTACCAATAGGTTATAGAAAGCAGTAATCTGCCCTTTTAAAGTTTGTAATTGCGCAATAGTGCCAATAGCCAAAATCAATGAATTTACTGCCTCAATACGGCTTTCAAGAGAGCCTGTTTGAAAAGGAGTACGCCTTTTAGGCAATAAATTTTTGTATGCTTGGCTTTTTTGGTCATACACAGCTTGTATTGCCACATCCCACACACGGATTTTAGTACCGCTAAGGTCATCAATAAGCACCATAGTGCCCACAGTGCCGCCGCCACCTTGCCCTTTTAGGGTGTTCCAAGTACTTTCTGCTGTGTAATACGCCATGCGGAAGGGGTGAAAAAAATTATAGATAGCCAAAATTTCAGGGTCTGCAATCCCACTGTGCAATTTGCTATCATGCTCTGTAAAAATTTTGCCTGAAAGCTCATAATTGCCAT
Organism: Bacteroidota bacterium; assembly: GCA_026391915.1. GTDB lineage: Bacteria > Bacteroidota > Bacteroidia > CAILMK01 > CAILMK01 > JAPLCZ01. The sequence goes on from JAPLCZ010000212.1 coordinate 11,775, forward strand.
CAGATACATTGTCAACAAAATTTTGGGCTCTACTCCAAGGTGCTGTTTCTGCCATTTGTGTTTTTTTAAAATTGTGGGTTGATGAATTACTTTTTTTGAGGTTGCAACTTATTAAAATTAACCAATACCAAACAAGCACTTCCCAAAAAAAATCTTTAAAAACCTCATTTTTGAACACCCAGACACATTCCTAAGTTTGTTAGGTAGGCTGTGGATTCCACAGACAGGGTTCTAAGATTAGAATTAAGGCTGTGGATTCCACAGGCAGATTTCTAAAGATAGTAGGCAAGCTGTGGATTCCACAGTCCCATTTCTAAAGATGGAAGGCAGGCTAATAGACTTATTTGTTAGCATAACAAAGATAAAAGGCAAGCTGTGGATTCCACAGATAGCCTAACAAAGATAGAAGGCAAGCAAATAAGATGATTTGTTAGGATAACAAACTTGGCAGGGGGGCGGGGGAGTTTATCCATTCCGTCTTTATTGGTGATATAAAAATAAACATTAGTTTTGGTGCGGATATTAGGAAGTAGAAACCTACATAAAGCCTGCATATTTCTGTGGCTTTATGTAGGTTTGTTAAATATATAACCAAGTTAGCGGTCAGCTTAAAACGACCGCAGGTTAAACAACTGACCTTGACAATTTGAACAATACACTAACAAAAATAAAATGGCGACAATCAGACTAAAACGGACAAGTGAATACAACAACCGAATGAGAAATTACAAAATCTTCATTGACGGACAGCAAGTCGGAACAATTGCGAATGGAGAAACCAAAGATTTTCCTACGACAATTGGACAACATATTGTAACAGCAAAAGTTGATTGGTGTAGTAGCCCAGACATCTCAGTTGACATTAATGACAATCAGACTAAGAACTTGAAAGTAGGTGGTTTTAGAAATGGACAATTTTTTATGCCAATAGGTCTTGGACTTATTGTTTTGCATTTTATTTTATCAAAATTTGCAGACTTTGAATATACAATACTTTTAGTCGCACCATTATTTCTTTTAGTTATTTACTATTTGACAATCGGACGTAAAAAATATTTGACAATAGAAGAAGTAAATGAGAACTGACATAACGACAGGAGAAAGCCGAACCGCTAACAGCACCTACCCAAAAGGCGGGGTTTCGTGTTCCAAAGACAGTTTTGTGGTTAATCAAACATTAGTTTTTCAAATCAAGTTTTGTGGTAAAAGCCCCGCCCTTCGGGTAGCTGCCAAACGTTATAGGCAATTTTAACGCTCCGAATAAACGACACAACAAGATATCAAACAATCGCGATAAATGATGAAGCTATTACTAATAACAATCTTATTATTTTGTTTCCAAGTTGTAAACTCTCAAACACTGGATTCAGTACGATATGCAAATGGATATATTTTTTATCATGAATATGGAAAGGGCGAACCAGTATTGATTCTTTCAGGAGGACCAGGTGTATCCTGTGAACAAGAAGAAGATGTTGCGATTAAACTCTCTGAAAAATATCATTCAATATTATTGGAACAACGAGGCACAGGCCGAAGCATTCCCATTCCATTTGACACCACTACCATCAATCTTGAAACAGCCATTTCGGATATTAATCTTTTGCTGAATCATTTATCAATAGATAAAATAAACATTGTTGGTCATTCATGGGGCGGAACATTGGCTTTAGCTTATGCTACCACTTATCCAGAAAAAGTTAACTCACTTGTTTTAATTGCTCCAGGTTGGTATAAAATACTAAGCACTGATGATTCGCAGATAAAAACCACAGCTTATAACAAAAATGTAAGGTTAGGAATTAGTGATTTGAATGAATTACATTTGTTGAATGCAAAAGTAGAATCAGAGAACACATCACAATCTGATTTGACAGAAATCAGAAAAATAAATAATATGGGTTTCATTTATGATAAAATGAACATAGATGCTTATTTTGAAAAGATAAAAAAGGGAACATTAAATAATCAGATGCACGACTTGATGTTTGATAATCTTATTAAGATAAATTTTGACCTTAGTGAAAAATTAAGACAATTCAATAAACAGATCACAATAATTTGTGGAAGGCAAGACCCTTTATCCTTTATGACTTATGAATATAAGTTATTGATGCCATCAGTCCAAATAAATTGGATTCAAAAATGTGGACACTATGGAATGTTTGAACAACCAAAAGAATTTTATATTTACTTGTTCAGTGCGCTGGAAATAAAAAATTAGAATGTACGAAGGCAAAGACAAAACTTCCCCTGCCGTTGCAAGACTGTGTCTTGCGACAGCGACAAGGAATAATGCCACCCATCCCCCCGCATCATTCAAACGTATGAATTATGCAACTCCTTCCTAAAATTGTGTAACCCCCACGGTTTTAGGGGTACTCATCTTTGCCGCACAATAATTAATTCATCAAATTAAAAAACAAAAAGATGCCGCAAAGTGCCGTTGCTGAAAAGCAAAAAACTATCTTGGTTAAAAGAACCTTCAACCTCCCCCTTAAAACAGTGTGGCAAGCATGGACAGAGCCCGAAAGTTTTAAGAAATGGTGGGGCCCTAAAGAGTATTCCTGCACCCATTGCACTATTGATTTTAAAGTAGGTGGCAAATACTTAAACTCCATGAAAGCCGCTGATGGAAATGAAATTTGGTCAACAGGGGTTTATGAAGAAATTATCCCGCTAAAAAAAATAGTTTATACGAATTGCTTTTCGGATAGCAAAGGCAATGTAGTGCCTGCCTCCGATTATAAAATGCCCGGCGAATGGGCAATGGAAGCTTTAGTAACTGTGGAGTTTGAAGAAGTGGATGGCAAAACAAATATGACCTTGGAACATGAAGGCATACCAGTGGAAATAGATGATGATTGCATGAAAGGTTGGCAATCCTCTTTTGATAAATTAGAAAACAATTTAAAATAAAAAAATATGAAAAACAACCAAACCAACAAAATCAATCCTGATAAAGCTGACAGCATGTTGAGCTTAAAAACGAATCAGGATTTCAATCAAAAGAATCCAACCCGTGCTGACCTCAAGGGAAAAAAGCTTGACCCAGATACATTAATCCCAGAGATAGAAGCCAGCGTTGAAAAGCCCGGGGATACCCACGGAGAAAACCATAGTGGTGATGCCGGAGGAACAGACGTTTTAATTGCAAACACACCTCAATAAAACTATATAATGAAAAGCTCAAATCTTATTACCGCATACGCTTTTGTACTGCTGACTTTTATTATCAGTTCATGTAGTGTAGTAGCTGGCATCTTTAAAGCAGGCATGGGGGTTGGTATTTTCCTTGTGGTTTTAGTAATAGTAGTATTAGCAG
>JAPLCZ010000252.1 GCA_026391915.1 Bacteroidota bacterium
TGAAATGGGCATTAAAGAAAAGGAACATGAGGTATATTTTCTTGAACAAATAAAGAAAGATAACCTCCTCCCACTCTTTGAAAAGCTCTTTAACTGGGGCAACAAAAGCGGTTTTAATAATATTGATTTGGATAAAAAATATCCTGTGGAAGAGAGTGATGGGTATTGCAGGAAGGAGTAGGTTTTGCCCTTCTCTTTTGGAGAAGGGTTGGGATGAGGTTTTCTTTAACCCCACCTTTTCCAACTCCTCTTCGTAAAGGGAAAGTTGAATGAATGATTTTTTCTGATAACTGAAAACCGACTCCTCCTCCTCCCCATTAAACTTTAAACCTTACCCTAAGTTCTAAGCCGCAAAATTTTCTAACTTTGACCCTTTAAATAAAAAACTAACTAAACCAAATTATATAAATGAAAAAGTTTTTAGCAGTAATTATGCTTCTTGGATTTTCGCAGCTTTATGCTGGAGCTCCAGTCCTAAAAGACATTAAGGATGTAATGAAGAATAATGCAAATGGCGTATTAACAACCATAGGTGATAGTGTTATCATCAAGGGTATTGTGCAAAGCAATAACATGGTGTATTATTTTTTCAACCAGATGGTATCTATTAAAGATTCTACTGGTTCAATCAATATCCTTTATCAGGCTGGAGGCGGCGGAGGTGGCGGCGGTAATATGTCTTTAAATGGGTTAAAACCTGGCGACTCTGTACAAGTTACAGGCGTAATGTTTCAACTATTTTACAGAACTGGTGGCCCAGGTGGTAAAACAGATACCACTGGCTTAACCACTGTGAGGATTAGTAGAAATACCGTTGTAAAAGTTATTTCAGGCGGAAATGCCTTTTCTCCTAAAAAAGTAAAAAAACTCAAAGAAAAATGGGAGGATGCCTATGTAGAGTTGGATAGTTTTAAGCTCAAAAACCCTTCTCAATGGAAGCTTGGCCAATTCAATTCTCCGGCTTGGGTTGCAGTTGAAAATATGAATAATTCTTCCGACACATTTTATATGTATGTTTCTGGAAATATTATTAATAATATGAGTACTCCTAAAGGTGGGTTTATTGTTCGCGGAATTCAAATGCAAGATGATGGATTAGTAACTCCCGGCTCACCATTAACGGATGGTTATTTTCTTTATTTAAGGGATACATCTGACATCAACCTTTATATAAAACCAGTTGTTCTTAACCATAAAATAAGTGAGATAAAATCTTATAATGCTACTACCTACGTACCTGATTCCATTGGAACAAAATGTATTTTAAAGGGCATAGTGCAAAGTACTAATTATGCTATATCTGTGGCGGGAGGTTTTGGTGGTGGAGTAAATAAGGGTACTATCTTTTCAATTTTTGATAACACAGGTAGCATACTTGTAGTGCATGACCAAAGCAAATTTGGTTATGACCCAGCACCCGGGGACTCAGTGACAATAAAGGGAACAATTAGCCAACCAATTTCTGGTGGTTTTGGTGGAGGAACAATCTATAGTGCAACTACGATTATCCGCCCAGAGGATATTCAGTACACCACGTCAGGTAATACAACCTTAGCTCCTAAAATTGTTACTACCCTTACGGAAGACGATGAATCAAAATTGGTGGAATTTAAAAATGTATATCTTAAAAATCCTTCACAATGGGATACTACTTTAACCAACAACAAACTTAGAATTTATGTAACCATTACAGATGGAACAGATTCAGCCACTGTGCGTATTGGCAGGTTAGATACAGGCAGCGCCTACTATGCACCTCGCCCTGATGGCGTCTTTAATATCATTGGGATTGAAGACCAAAATGATGTTACAAATCCATTTACCGGTAGCTATTTACTAATGCCTCGTTTTAAATCTGACATTATTCCTTTGATTAAATTCTCACCTATTAAAGATGTTAAAGTTAATGACACAAAAACAGGTGATAACTTAAGTGTTGGTAAGAAGGTTTATTTGCAAGGAACTTTGCATAGCGAGGATTTTCTCACCACAGGCGAACATTACTTTAGCATAGCGGATAAAACAGGGGCAATCATGGTTTATTCTTCAACCCAAATTAGCTACACAGCTAAAGTTGGTGATAACGTAAAAGTGAAGGGTAGCATCAGGCAGACAAATGGACAAACTTATATTGATGCTGACTCTATTGGTTTACTGACTAAAGGTAATAAAACATGGATTCAAAACACCATTACCAGCCGCGCTTTGGATGAAGCAGATGAATCTTATTTAGTAGAAGTAAAGGGCTTAACCCTGATTGATACCCTTGAGTGGGACAAAAAGAAATCAACTTATTTGGTGGATGTAAAAGGCTATAATGCCCGCGCTTTTGATGGCTTCGCTGATACCTTTAATATTTTTGTGGCAGATGCTACTGACCTATGGGGGCAGCCTTATCCTAAAGCACCATTCAATGCTTATGGAATTGTGATCCAGGATGACGGAACCTCACCATACAACACAGATTATTATTTGCTACCGCGTAGTATTTATGATATTGAAGCCAGCAATTATAAAGTTGGTATAGAGGAAAAGGCTATCTCATTTAATATTTCAGCTTACCCAAATCCGGCAAAAGACATTTTGAATTTGAAACTAACCTTAACCAATTCAACTGATGGAAATAGCCAGGTGATGGATGTAACTGGTAAAACTGTAATCAACCAACAACACCATTTTGCGGCTGGGAATAATAATGTAATTTTAAATACATCCTCTCTTACCAAAGGAGTTTATCTAACCAAAGTTATAATGACTGATGGTAGCCAATCCATTATTAAATTTATTAAGTAAACTAAATAAAAGAATAAAAATAAAAAGTCCCCTGCCAACCTTGGCAGAGGACTTTTTTCTAAGAGAAAACCCTATTGAAAAATCCTGCGTATATGCCAAAGGTTATTGGGAAACCATTTTTATATAACTTTGCAGTGATGAGGCTCTTTTTTGTTTTCGCCACAATGGCAATTTTGTTTTGTAGTTCAAGCAGTTTTTCACAAGGTCAAAAAACAGAAATTACCAAAGCGGATACTCTGCCCATAAAGCAAATTGATGGAACAACAATTACCCTTGTTGCATTTGGAGATTTCAGAACAGCATACTTAGAAACTACCGATGGTTATACAGTTGTTTTAAACCCAATAGGACTTTATGAATATGCAGCGCAAACAAAAGATGGAGGATTAGCCCCATGCGGAATATTGGCGCATAACCCCATTAATAGAAAGAAGAAAGAAATAAGAAAAGTAAAGAGAATACCAAAACACCTTAGGTTTACTGAGGAAAAAATTAAAAGAATAAAAGACCGACAAGAAGATTTTTTTAACCGAGATAAAAACAAACTCAAAAATGAAAAATAAATTTTTACAATTAGCCATTGGATGCCTGTTCACTTTCAGTGTATTTAGTCAACCTATTTCTAACTGCCCTGCATCACCGGAACTTAGTAACATTAAGCAACCTGATGGGACTAACCTAACTATAAAACCAATTGGTAGTTTATATGTTAGCTATACAGAAACTGAAGATGGATACACCCTTTTGGAGAATCCTAAAAACGGGTTTGAATATGCAGTACAAAATGGGCAGGACTTAAATTTTACAGGAGTGCTTGCACATAATGTTGGTAGCCGTAGCCAAAAGGAATTGGACTTAATTAAGAAAACTCCCAAAAATCTTAGATATGGTAAAGATTACGTGAGTGCCTTGCTTGCTCAGGTACGTCAACAAGACCTTGCCCCAAATGGCAGCAAAGAAGTAACCACAGAAGTTGAGGGATTTCCTCATACCGGAAACAGAAGGGTTTTGATGATTCTTATTGATTTTAAAGATTTAAAGCACTCATATGATAGCTCAAGTTTTTGGAACTTGATGAACCAAAATAACTATGGTGGCACAGGCTCTTATAAGGACTACTACAAAACTGTTTCATTCAATAAACTTAATTTGACAATTGATGTTTATGGGTGGTACACAACAAGTAATTCTTATAAGAATTATGGACGAAAAAAAGGGAATGCTGCAGTCGTTCCATTAGTTGGAGAAGCTATAGATGATGCGGAGAAAAAAGGAGTGAACTTCGCTAATTACGATAATGATAAGGATGGAAAAGTTGATGGAGTTTTAATTGTTCATGGTGGACAAGGGGCAGAAGAAACTGGCTCTCAAACTTCCGATTATATTTGGTCTCATAGATGGAATTTAGGTAGCTCTTATAGAACCTATGATGGTAAAACAATTTCTGATTATAACATTCAGCCAGAGGTTCGGACAAGTAATGGGGCTCATATGGTTGGTATTGGTGTGTTTTGTCACGAATTTGGACATATCCTTGGCTTACCTGACCTTTATGATACAGATTACAAAACTGAGGGAGATGGTGTTTGGTGCTTAATGGCAGGCGGCTCTTGGGTAGGGGGAGAAAAAACCCCCTCAACATATAGTGCTTTTAGTAGAACCTGGTTAGGATGGATTACACCCACCAATATAACTTCTTCAGGAACTTATAGCTTAAGGCCAGTAGTTGAATCTGGTCAAGTTTATAAAATAAAAACATCAGTTTCTACTGAATATTATCTATTGGAAAATAGGCAATATAAGAGCTATGATGCTAAGCTGCCAGGAAAGGGAATGGCTATTTGGCATGTTGATGCAAGCATAATGACCTCAAGTAGTAGTGATTGGTATAATAATATGGTAAATGTAACTGTTTCTCATAAAGGGTTAGATTTGGAAGAAGCGGATGGTAAAAACGATTTGGACAATTATAAAAACAGCGGTGATGCTGGAGATTTATACCCAGGTTCATCCAACAATACAAAGTTTTCTGACCTCACAACTCCTGATGCAAAAACCTATAATGGCAACAAAACTAACATCACCATTTCTGCTATAAAACAAAATGCTGATAGTAGTGTTACCTTTAATTTTGGTAGTGTGCCAACTGCATCTTTTTCTACAAGCTCTTCATCGCTTATTGGGTGTGCGGGTAAACAAACTGATTTTGTAAATAACTCTTCTTTTGCATCTTCATTTGTATGGAATTTTGGTGATGGCACAGATTCAACCATAGTTACCAACCCCTCTCATACTTATACTAAAGCAGGAAGTTTTAAAATAAAGTTAAAGGCGACCTCTGGCAGCACTACAGTTTATGATTCTCAGACTATTATTATTTATGATAATGGAATTGCAGATTTTATAATTGATTCTATAGTTCCTCCATATATTTATTTAACCAATAAATCAACAAATATTTCTTCATTCCAATGGAGTTGGGGTGATGGAAATGTTAGTTATTTTATCAAGAAAAACGTAAGTCACAAATACACTGATGCTGCACAAACGCATGCTGTAACCTTAATGGGTTATAATAGTAATGGGTGCAATGATTCCATGACTAAATCCATTCTCCTTAAACTAAGCGGAACTTCAGGCATTAATGAAGCTTCTAATAACTATAAGTTAAATGTATTTCCTAACCCGTTTAGTAATTCTTTAAATATGAATTTTGTTCTTTCTAAGGCTAGTTTTGTAGAAACGGAAGTTGTGAATATGCTTGGCCAGAGTGTTTCTTTCACCTCTTCTGCAACGTATCCATTAGGCGAAAACAATATCAATATTAGTCTCAATCAAAACTTACCATCAGGCGTTTATATGGCAATTGTTAAAATTGATAACCAACCTTTTGTTGTAAAACTAATCAAGAATTAGTAAAAAGAAATTGAATTAGTATCAATAAAAAACCCTGCAATTTTGCGGGGTTTTTATTTTAAGTTTTATCTAAGGTTTAAATAAATATCCTGATGCTTATCTGTGCTATCAGTAATAGTAATTATTGAATCTTTTGAGTAGGAAGTTGATTTAGCCAAAACATAATAAGTGCCTGCAGTTAAAGTGCTAAAATGCACATGGTGGCTAAAGCCCGGTTCGGTCATAGTATTATATTTTTCATCATAGAGGTTAGTATCAGCGGGGGCTACTTCTGCTGCGTATTTTAAATAGATTCGGGCTTTAATTCCTTTGTTATTATATCTGCTAAAAACAGCAAAATAAAAATCTCCACCTTTACCACCCTTAAGTTGACAGGGTTGGGTTATAGGTTTCTCTGGTTCTCTTTTGCAAGAGGTTATTAAACCAACTATCAGGATGCTAAAAACTAAAATATATTTAGAAGGCTGCATGAATTTGTATGCTTAATTATCAGGCAAATTAAACAAAAAAGGCAGAACTAATTGTTCTGCCTTTTTTTATTGGATATAAAGATAGAATTACATGATACTAAAGAATCCAGAAAATTTTTCGTTAGGAGTAACAGCCATCACAGGTAAAGTAGAACGGTTAACAACTTGTTGTGCCATAGTACCAAAGATATACTCACTAAAGCCTTTTTCATCTTCTGCCATAATGATGATAAGGTCGGCATCTTTACCTTGCGCCCATACAATCATCTGCATAGCAAAGTTTCCATTATCCTCGTTAAGCAATGTGGTATCTGTTGCAATGTTTCTTTCTTTTAAGTATTCCTCAACTTGGTTAAGGTTGGCTTGCAGATGTCTTCTTTCATCAGCATTGCCAATTTCAGGAGCTACAATATGAACTGTAGAATTAAAATACTTAGCTACCATAGTAGCAATATTTACTTTCTGTTTGCTTTCGCGGCTAAGGTCAAGTGGCAGCACAATATTTTTATAACCATTACCAAGAGGTTTGTGTTTTACCACAACTACAGGGCATGGAGAAACTTGTATAACTCTGCTGGCGTTGCTGCCTGCTAAAGCCTGTAAACCAGATGAACCATGAGAACCCATCACAATACATTGTGCATTTACTTCTTCAGCAACATCGGTGATAGTTCTATAAGGTTTGCCTGCTGCTACTATGCAATGAAATTCAACATCATATTTACCGGCATAGGTTTTTGTGATTTCTGCCATGCGGTTAAATGCACCTTCTATAGCAAGGGCATCGCGGTCATGGGTGTTTAACTCTGATTTATCATAAACGGGTTCAAAATGCCCGCCTTCAATAATGTGTAACAAGGCTACCACATTCTTTTTATTGTCTTGGCTCAAGTGTGCAATTGCAGAGGCATGTTCCAATGCATTCATTGAAGTTTCAGAGAAATCCAACGGCACCAAGGTTGAATTTATTAAAGTTTTTTTGTCCATGTTGAGTTTTTTTATAATTCTTTGTGCAAAGTTACAGCACACAACCCCAATGAACGAAACCCATAACACAGAACTCATCCTAAGCCCAAAGGGTAATATCTACCACCTTGACCTAAAACCCGGAGAGGTAGCTAAGAATATTATCCTTGTGGGTGACCCCGCAAGAGTTCCTTTTATCACCTCACTTTTTTCTACTATTGAAATTAAAAGACATAAGCGTGAATTTATTTCCCATACCGGTATGTATAAAGGCAAACGCATTAGTGTTATCAGTACTGGCATTGGTACGGGTAATATTGATATTGTGATGAATGAATTGGATGCTTTATTTAACATAGATTTTAAAACCAAATCGCCGAAAGAAAATCTTACTTCGCTTTCTATTTTCAGGATAGGTACCTCCGGTGCTTTGCATCCAGATATTAAACCCGGCACTTCCATTTTCAGCAGATATTGCATTGGGATGGACAACCTGCTTTCATTCTACAACCTCATAAATACTGAAACTGAAAAAGGTTTTATTAATGCTTTATCCACGCATCTTCCATCATCAATTCCCTTTTATTTTGTTGGCGCTGATGATGAATTATCTAATACTATTGGTAAAGATTACCTCAACGGAATTACAGTGGTAGCCCCCGGATTTTATGCCCCACAAGCACGGGAAATAAGGACTGCTATTAAATATCCTGATTTATTAAATCACCTCTCAGAGTTTAGGCATAATGGTTACGCCATCACCAATCTTGAAATGGAAGCAAGTGCTGTTTATGGTATGGGGAGGGTTCTGGGGCATAAATGCTGCGCAGTTGATCTTATACTTGCCAACCGAATTCGCAAGCAGTTTTTATCAGATTATGATAATGAAATGCGGGAGTTGGCATTGAGGGTTTTGGATGGGATAGTTGGAGGAAGGTCTTAATTTCACAAACCAAGTATGTGAAATTAAGACCCTTAGTTTTTATGATTTTGCTGGGTTCAATTGCCGATTCAATAATTTATACTTTGTGCTCTCAATTTTTTTCCCTTAATTTGCTGCATTATAACAGCCTTATAACTTCTATTTTTTAGCATAGGTAGTTTCTTATGATAAAAAATAATTACTTTGCACAAAATTTATAAAACTACTTTACCCATCATGAAGAAAAGCTACTCCCTTAGTTTTCTTGTTCTGTTCATCTCAATTTTATTTTATAGCTGCGGCAACCGCGGAATGAATAACGCAGATAATGCAAGGCGTTCTCACTACTATTATCAGGAAATTGAGATAAGAAAAAAACTGTATTCTAAAGAAAAAGACCGAACCAAAAAAGCTGATATAGCTTACAAAATTGGCGAGGCATATGACTCTAGCAGAAACTATGTATTGGCGGAGGGTTGGTATAGAAAATCCATTGCTGCTGGATACGCTGATGGTAAAGTGCATTACCAATTAGGCAATGTTTTAAAGATGAATGAAAATTATGAAAAGGCATCGGAAGAGTTTGAAGCTTATAAGCTATCTAACCCAGGTGATGACCGCATTGCAAAACAAATAGAACTTTGTAAATCCGCCATTGATTGGAAGAATAATCCTAAGACAAGGTTTGTTGTTGAGAATTTCAAACAAGCAAACACAGTTGCCAATGATTACTCCCCAATGCTTTATAAAAAAGAAGCACTCTATCTAACCTCGGATAGGGAAGGAACTACCGGTGACAAGAGTAATATGTATACTAGATCCGGTGCGCACTTCTCTGATATATTTATAATGGACAGAAAATTTAATAAACTTAAACAGGAGAAATGGGGGGACCCGAAAATTGTGGATGGTGATATTAATACAGGCATGAATGAAGGGACACCTTCTTTTGATATTAAAGGTGTAGATATGTATTACACTCAATGCAACGGAGCTAAGGGAGATAGCATAAAAAATTGCCGTGTGTTAGTAGCCAGAAAAACACCTAAGGGTTGGGGTGATGGACAAATACTCCCTTTCTGTGATACGGTATGGAATTATGGGCAACCAACTATTTCACCGGATGGACAAAAGATGGTATTCTCTTCTAACTATCCAGTAGGTAACAAAGGTGGTCATGATTTATGGTTATCTACCTATGTAAAACGTAGCAAAACATGGAGTGACCCAATTAATTTAGGTGATGTTGTTAATACTACCGGAGATGAAACCTTCCCTTACTTTTTTAATGATACTACACTTTATTTTTCATCCGATGGACATATTGGTATGGGCGGTTGGGATATATTTATGACCCACGGAACTAACCCAACATGGGCCTCCCCAGAAAATTTAAAATACCCAATTAATAGTGGTGCAGATGATTGCGGATTAATCTATGAAGATGGTGATGTAAGAGAAGCTGGATTCTTAGCTTCCAACCGCGAAAAAGGACACGGTTTTGATATCTATAGATTTAATATGACACCATTGGTGTTCACTTTAAGTGGATACCTTAGGGATAGCAAAGATGGTAGCATTATAGTGAATGGTAAGATTACCCTAGTTGGTTCTGACGGAAGTAAAGAATCTATTAAAACAGATGACAATGGTAAGTACTTTTTCAAACTTGAAAAGGGTGTAGACTACGAGGTAAAAGGTGGAAAAAAATATTATTTCAATAGCAAACCAGAGTACAAAACAACCAAAGGATTGGAGTTCTCAACTGACTTAACTCAAGACCTCACCTTAAGTAAACAAGACATCATTATCTCTGTAAATAATATTTATTATGACCTTGATAAGGCAACCCTTCGTCCTGAATCTAAAAAGGGCTTGGATTCTTTAGCAACTATAATGACTGAGATTCCATACATAGTTGTTGAGCTAGGTTCCCACACTGACTGTCGTGCTACTTTTACATATAATGATAGTCTTTCATTGGCCCGTTCTAAATCAGCTATTGATTATCTTGTTAAAGAAAAAAGTATTGATACTGCCCGTCTTGTAGCTAAAGGATATGGTGAAAGAGAATTGGTAAACCGTTGCGCTTGCGAACCTAATGATGTTGGTCCAGGGAAAGATTGTACAGAGGAAGAACATCAGGCAAACAGAAGAACAACAGTAAAAGTATTGCGTCAGGATTTCCGTTCAAGCAAAGAGCCTGAAAAGGATGAACCAAAAGAAGAAAAGAAAGATAAAAAGAAAGGAAAGAAATAAATACTTTGAAGCCCTGAAGGGGCGTAATAAAATAACATAGGGCAAAGCCCTATAGAGACAAAACGCCCTGAATATTTTCGGGGCGTTTTGTTTAAATATAGGCTATGTTTTTACTTTAGCTTTGCACTATGAATTCAGAAGAATTATACCAACAAATATCAACCAATAAATTTATTATTGCTGGCCCATGCGTAGCGGAAAATATGGAGTTGCTGGAAGCCTCTGCTGAACTTTTAGTCGGCCTCAAAGCAAAGCATAATATCCCCTTTATTTTTAAAGCATCTTTTGATAAAGCAAACCGAACTTCAGCGAGTAGCTATAGAGGGCCAGGCATTGAAAAGGGATTGCAAATGCTTGCTGCCATTAAAGATAAATACAAACTCCCAATCCTAACTGATATCCATGAAGCATGGCAGGCAAAGGAGGTAGCGGGGATTATTGATATCATCCAAATACCTGCGTTTTTGTGCCGCCAAACTGATTTATTAGTGGCTTCTGCAAACACTGGTGCTATCATTAATATTAAAAAAGCACAGTTCCTAAGTGGTGCAGATATGCTATACCCCGTTGAGAAGGTTAGGGCAGCAGGCAATAGCAAAATTCTACTTACCGAAAGGGGAAATATGTATGGCTACAATAACCTTGTGGTAGATTTCAGGAACATAATGGATATGCAAAACTATGGTGTGCCGGTGGTAATGGATGCTACCCATTCCGTACAAAAACCCGGTGGCGCAGGAGGCAAATCAGGAGGCAACAGAGAGTATGTGCCCTTACTTGCCAAAGCCGCTAAAGGTGCTGGGGTTGATGGTTACTTTTTTGAGATTCACACAAACCCCGATGCCGCACTTTCTGATGGGCCTAATATGCTCAACTTCGCTGATTTTGCTAACCTAATCCCTGAACTTTTAGCCTAAATGAAAGTTTTAATTATAGGCGCCTCCGGTTTGGTTGGGAGCAATTGTCTTAGATATTTTAAAGAGAAAGGTTGGGAGGTTGTGGGTACTTATTTCAGCTATGCTACTGCGGATACAGTGTACTTTGATACGCTGAATCCTAGTAACCCAAAGAACTTTGATGTCCTCAGTTTTAAGCCTGATGTTATCCTACACGCTGGTGCCCTTACCCATGTTGATTACTGTGAAGAACATCCCGAAGAAAGCTATTTAAAAACGGTGCAATCCACTATTAATGTATTGGAGGTTGCTAAAAAATGTAATAGCAAATTGGTGTATGTTTCCACTGATTATGTGTTTGATGGGCAAGATGGACCTTATGCTGAAAATGCCCCACTGCATCCTCTCTCCATCTATGCAAAGCATAAGTTGATGGCAGAGGAAATAGTGCAGCAAACCAATCATATTATCATTAGGATTACCAATGTTTATGGTGAGGAAGAAAGAGGCAAAAACTTCATCAGCCGCCTTATTTCTGTTTGCCAAAAGGGTGAAGAATTAAACCTTAAACTACCTGTTGACCAATACGCAACCCCAGTAAATGCAGCAGATGTTGCCGCAGCTTTATATCTTCTTTTAATAGATAACAAAACAGGTATTTACCATATAGCAGGTACTGATTTCTTTAACCGTGTAGCGTTGGCAAATGTCGTTTTATCCCATTTCCCCAATCATAAAGTAAGGATAGAATCTGTAACCACAGCCCAATTAAATCAACCTGCCTTACGCCCCTTAATGGGAGGATTAAAAGCAGATAAATTCATGAAAGAGTATCCGCAATTTAAGTTTACCATGGTGGAAGGGTTTGTGAAGAAATTTTAATTTTCTCAAACCCAAAATTAAGGTAAAGGTGATAACCTAAAACCAAAATGGGTTTATTATTTCTTGCAGATAAACCGCTTAAACTAAAAGGGAGATTTTGTTTTAGTTTTGAGGGAAATAAAGATGACATGAAAGACGAAAGGTCTATACTTAATTTCACCGCTTTTGATTACGAAAACAGTAAGCTTTTGGAGGAATCCTATGAGGCAATAAAGAATAAAAACTCCATAAGAGTTATAACTGATTTGGGAGAAAAGGACAAAGTTCTCCAGAGGGTGATAAACTCAATAAGAACACCAGCAAGAACCAAAGAATTTTCTTTTCAAAATTTATTCAAATTAGAATTACCAAGTGGTCATTTTTATATAGCTCATTGCTTGATAGGTTTCGGAGTACCAATGAGTACTTATGGTTTTACGGGTGGTGATGATAAATACATTTATCAAATTATAGGTTTTGCAAAAACTAAAATGGACATAGGTAATACGTACTTAAGACCTGAGACCTTTCTTGATGAAGTAGTTGGGCTCTTTGTTAATAGTGATATTAATTTTGAGAATGCTCAAAAATTTAATCATAAATACTATTTGATTTCGTATGAGGAAGAATATATAATGAAGGAATTTGATAAAAAATTTTTAGATACAATTGCCAAATACGATGATGTGATTTTATATAGTAGAAATGAAGAAATTTATATTTCATTTGCTGTTAGTTTAAACAAAAACCAAGGAGCAATTATAGAAGATATTTTTAGCAATTTTAAATTTTTGACGGATTGGAAATAATTTAAAATCCATTCATTTTCATATTTTCAAAACTTGTCCCGAACATGTTTCGGGATTGCTATTCGTTCCGCTAACTTTGCCTCATCAAAATCAGCCATCAAATAACCCAATGATAAAAGTAACCATTGATGATACCCTCATAGAAGTGCCGGAGGGGACAACTATTTTGCAGGCAGCACGTATGCATGGTGGTGATTTAGTACCTCCTGCAATGTGCTTTTATAGCAAGCTAAAAGGCAGTGGCGGCAAATGCCGTGTGTGCCTAGTAAAGGTGAGTGCAGGCTCAGAAAAAGACCCCCGCCCCATGCCCAAATTAGTAGCCAGCTGTGTAACCCAAGTGATGGATGGAATGGTGGTGCAAAATCTTACCTCACCAGAGGTGCTAGAAGCAAGACGAGGCGTGGTGGAATTTCTCCTTTTAAACCACCCGTTGGATTGCCCTATTTGCGACCAGGCTGGTGAGTGCCATTTGCAAGATTTAGGCTTTGAACATGGTGCTGTAAAAACCCGCTATATGGAGGGCAGAAGAGTATTCAATAAAATTGATATTGGGCCATTTATTCAGCTGCACATGACTCGTTGCATACTTTGCTACCGTTGCACTTATGTAGCTGACCAACTGAGTCCGGGCAGGGTGCATGGTATTTTATATAGAGGTGATGTGGCAGAAATTTCTACCTATATTGAGAACTCTATTGACAATGAATTTTCAGGCAATATGATAGATGTGTGCCCAGTGGGTGCGCTCACTGATAAAACATTTAGATTTATGAGCCGTGTTTGGTTCTTAAAACCTATGGATGCCCACCGCAATTGCACCAAATGCTGTGGTAAAGTTGCAGCTTGGATGCATGATGATAAAATCTACCGCATCACCTCCAGAAAAGATAAATATGGTGAGGTGGAATCCAATGAAGAGGGCAACCCAAATTGGATTTGCAATGAGTGCCGCTTTGATAAAAAAGACAAAAATGATTGGGTGATTGAGGGGCCAAGAGCAATTGACAGACATAGCGTAATTAATCAAAATCATTTTGAAGCGCCGTATGAATCTTTGCTAAATAACAGAAGATTGGCAGAGCCTAAAATTTTGCTACAGAACTCAGAAGAAACGAATTAACCTCCATAAGAAAACATAAATGAGTACAATCTTTTTCCTTGGGTATAAAACAATATTGGTAACCATGGTATGGGGAATATCACTGTTGATTGCCATGTATGCTACCCTAATGGAACGCAAACTTGCGGGCTTTCTGCAAGACCGCCTTGGGCCGGATAGGGCTGGGCCATTTGGTATTTTCCAACCATTAATGGACGGCGGAAAATTGTTTTTCAAAGAAGAAATTATCCCTAACGATTCTAATAAATTTCTATTTATTTTGGGGCCATCCTTAGCCATGTTTACGGCTTGTATGACCAGTGCTGTTATCCCTTGGGGGCCTGATTTAAATTTGTTTGGGCACACCATCCCGTTACAGATTGCAGATATAAATATTGGGGTGTTGTTTGTATTTGGTGTGGTATCCTTGGGCGTGTATGGAGTGATGATTGGCGGATGGGCATCCAATAATAAATACTCACTTTTGGGTGCGGTAAGGGCATCATCTCAAATGATTAGCTATGAATTGGCAATGGGCTTAAGCCTGATTGCTGTGTTGATGATGAGTCAATCACTTAGCGTAAAAGAAATAGTACAACAGCAGCATGGTATCAATTGGAATGTATTTTATCAACCCCTTGGATTTTTGATTTTTATTATCTGTGCTTTTGCAGAAACCAACCGTGCCCCTTTTGATTTGCCTGAGTGCGAAGCTGAGTTGGTGGGCGGTTACCATACAGAATATAGCTCCATGAAATTGGGCTTTTATCTATTTGCAGAATACATCAATATGTTTGTGTCATCAGCGTTTATGGCAGCTGTATTTTTTGGTGGTTACAACTTCCCATTCATGGATAAAATTGCTAATGGAAACCTACTTGCCATACTTGGTGTAGCGGTTTTCTTTGCTAAAATTTTCTTCTTCATATTTGTATTTATGTGGGTGAGGTGGACACTACCGCGTTTCCGCTATGACCAGTTAATGAAACTCGGCTGGCAGATTCTCATCCCGCTTTCAGTGATTAATATCCTGCTTACAGGCGGGGCAATTATGTTAAAGAATTTATAATCCTCATCCCCCAAAAAAAGAAACAAATGCAAATAACTTCCAGAGCCAAAAGAGTAGATAAAAAGCCTTTCACATTTTTAGAGAGGGCATATTTACCTGCCATTTTTGGTGGCATGGTGATTACCATAAAACATCTTTTCAAAAAGAAAGTAACCATACGCTACCCTGAGGTGCAGAGGGAGTTTAGCCCAGTATATAGAGGGGTGCATATGCTTAAGCGTGATGAGAATGGTGCTGAGAGATGTACTGCCTGCGGATTATGTGCTTTAAGCTGCCCTGCAGAAGCCATCACAATGACAGCTGATGAACGCAAACCCGGTGAAGAAAACCTTTACCGCGAAGAGAAATATGCATCGGTTTATGAAATCAATATGCTGCGCTGCATCTTCTGTGGTTTGTGCGAAGAAGCCTGCCCCAAAGAAGCAATATTTTTAACAGATAGCATCCCCACTGCCAACTTTACCCGTGATGATTTCACTTACGGAAAAGACAGATTGGTTGAGCCCTTAGTACGCCCTGTCAAACACATCAATGCGTTTGAAGAAGAACGCAGAACGGCGTGGAATAAGGCGAGATAAATTAGAGATACTTCGTGCCTCAGCATGACATGGTTCTTCATCATTTCGTCATGCTGAATTTATTTCAGCATCTACCCCCCAAACAACTGCGCAAAAAACTCCCGCCAAATAGTAGGGTAAAAAATTGTGGTGATAATTAATCCCGCAAAAGCACCCCCAAGGTGCGCCTCATGATTAATGTTATCCCTTTGTTTTTGGGCTGCATAAATGGAAAATCCAACATAGGCCATAGCATAAATGGGGGCAGGGATGGGGAAGGGAATACCCATCAAATACAACTTCATGGTAGGCCAAAAAAGCACAAGGCTAAAGATAACCGCCGTTACCGCCCCCGATGCCCCAAGTGAAAAATAAGCGTAGTTATTTCTGTGCTTATAAATGGTCTGCGCATCCGCCAAAACCATACTGAGTATATATATAATAAAAAACTGAAAATGCCCCATGCCACCAGCCCTATTCACCAGCATAATCTCCAAGGGGAAGGCAAAAAAAAAGTAAGACACCATATTAAAAATCAGGTGCATCCAATCGGCATGTATAAAGCCTGAGGTGATGGGCTGATAATACTTTTTATGTTGGATAAAACTAAATGGGTGCAGCATAAACTCCCGTGCTGCATGGGGGTTGCGGAACGCAAAAAAACTTGCTACTATAGTGGCAAGAAATATAAAAGAAGCTACCGGTGCAGCAAAGAGGTATTGTTCAAATTCCATAAAAATTCTTTAATTTTCCCTTACTCCATCCAACTTTTAAAATAGTCTTTTTCCTCAATCTCCAAAGCTTGCTCAGTAACCATTAGCGGGTGAAAAGTATCCACCATTACTGCAAGTTCTTTGGTTTCTTTAGCGCCAATACTTTTCTCAACTGTGCCGGGGTGTGGGCCATGTGGTATGCCTTTGGGGTGTAAGGTTATTTGCCCACGCACAACATGTTTGCGGCTCATAAAATCACCATCAACGTAATACAAAACCTCATCACTATCTATATTGCTATGGTTATATGGGGCAGGGATACTTTGGGGGTGGTAATCAAATAATCTTGGGCAAAAAGAACATACCACAAAGTTGTGTGCTTCAAAAGTCTGGTGCACCGGCGGCGGCTGATGTACCCTACCTGTTATGGGTTCAAAATCATGGATGCTAAAGGCATAAGGATAGCAATTGCCATCCCACCCAATTACATCAAAAGGATGGTTGGCGTAAGTATAATTAAAGAGTGTGTCTTGCTTTTTTATGATGATTTTAAACTCCCCTGTTTCAGTATTTGTTTGCAGATTTTGTGGCTTGCGGATGTCCCTCTCACAGTATGGGGAATGCTCCATTAACTGCCCGAATTTGCTTAGGTATCTCCTTGGTGGGGTGATAGGAGTAAAGCTCTCAAGATACATAATTCTGTTATTAGCATCTTTAAAACTTAGCTTATAAATAGTACCTCTTGGTATGATGAGATAATCGCCATAAGCAAAAGGCAAATCACCAAAAGCAGTGTGCAATGTACCTTCCCCTTCATGGATAAAAAGGAGCTCATCAGCATCTGCATTTTTAAAGAAGTAGTCCATATTTTTAAGCGGTGCTGCCACACCCATATACACATCTTTATTTACCAAAAGCGGTACACGGCTTTGGATGTAATCTTCATGCGGTGGAGTTTTAAAAGTAGCGAGGCTGCGGTGTTGCATATTACCCTTTATTGCAATGCGAGGCGCAATGCTATGCATCTCCTCAACCGCCAAAACCTTGGTGGGAGGATGCACATGATACATCAATGAATAATCATTACTAAAACCTTCTGTTGAAAATAATTCTTCAGAATAAAGTTTGCCATCCGGCTGGCGGAATATGGTATGCCGCTTGTGTGGGATACTACCCAGTGTGAAATAATGCATAGGGCAAAATTAGGAGTTTAGTTTAAAGTTTAATGTAGGAAGTTTAAAGTTTTGGAGAATGGTTGGGGGTGCGGTTTTTTTAATTCTTCATTATTAATTGTTAATTAATTCTTAGGTTTGTAACCGTTATGCAAAAAGGAATAATTGCTTTTTTCTTTTCTCTGCTAATTTTTACCGCAGCCCAATCACAGTTTTATATTGGTGCAGGATGGCATGCCTCCATAGCAAGAAACGGGATGGGCAATGCCTATACCTATGCCTATAAGTTTAATCATGAAACGGGTTATAACATGGTTAAAGAGATGCATTTCACCAATTTTTTTAATGGCCCAAAAGTAGAAATGGGCATTACATCATCAGGGGAATTATCTTTTAATATGCACTTAGGTTGGTATAATAAACATGCCTATATGAGTGGTAGCAGAACGGATATCGCCAGCAAAACACAAGAGGATAGGGATATAAAAATAAGGTTTAATGCCATACAAATGGGGTTTAGGATGGAGGCTTATAAAGGTTTATGGTTAGGGGTTAACTATGATATGGGGGAGTTTGAAGTATTAAGCAAATCAAATATTGGTAAAGACGCAGGTTCCTATGTAGATGCATACTCTTCAGGTTCCAGACTATTTGGGCTTTATATGGCATCAGGATGCACATTGGATGCACAATATATTTTGGATAAACGCGCCGCAATTGGGTTAGATTATCATTTTAATGTTACTGATATAAACTTAGGCCCACCTCCGGTAGAGTTCCGCTATGCAACAAGTAACATTGGTATTAACCTGCTTGTTTTTCTTTATTACCAAAAAAAGAAAGGACTATATGATTAATAAAATAAAATACTTAATTGCTTTTTTATTAACTATTATGTTTGCTAAGGAAGCTACCTCTCAGCAGGCTGTAGTTCATTTGTTTGGCGGGGCAGGTTATGTTTATACCAATAACAAAACTTTTGTAGCATTTAAAAAGGTATACGCTGCTGCCTTTGATTCTATCAAAGCACAAGACTGGCATACTACCACCGCACCCTATTATTTTAACATAGGGTTCTCCATGGGTATTACACATTTTATTGGGTTAAGCATTGAGTATTACCAAACCTTTCATAAAGAAACTTTCTCTTTAAATATGCCAGAGGGCAAAGAGTTCAGGCATATTGAAACTTCATATACTACTCCTTTTAATTTTGCCTTATGGATTGCCAGTAAGAAAAATGATAACCTTGTAAACATAAGATTTGGTTTAGTAAACGCTGCCCTAAGAACCTATTTTGAATATCCAGATGGCACCATTAGTTATGGTAAAGAGAAAATTTTAAATGGTGTTTATACAGCCAATGGCCTCTTTGCTGGTATAGATTATAACATAAAACTTTACCAGTATAAAACCCATGCAATGTTTTTGGTAGCAGGCATTAATGGCTACTCTACATTAGGGCCGTTTGGGTTGGAGGATAGAAGTGTTAATCTTTTTACAGGTAGTTCCACCAAAGAATTTGCAAGGCTAGAGGCTACCCAAATATTTGTTGGGTTACAATACAAACTAATAAAATCTTATGACCTTAGGAAGAGCTACTAAATCATTAATTTTATATATTGTGCTTGCATTTCTGTTTATCTCAGGATGCAAGAAAGAGGATATCATAGTTGGCAAATTGGCAGGCTCTTATACAATTACCAAAGCAAGGTTGGATACCATGATAAATGGTAAATTTACAGGTAAGGTTTATGAGATAGACACCATGGGTACGTTTGCTTTAATTGATAATGGGCTTGGTGACATTAACCGTGTAAATAAAGATGGAATTAAGGTGTTTCCATTTGGTTGGGTGTTAGGAAATGTAAGTAATCAGGGACAAGAAATGGCATGGTATGCTGATTACGAATCTACCAAAACATTAAGTTTTAGGAGTAAACTTGGCTACTTTGGCGAAGCTGCTGCCACCTATACTATCCAATCAAGGTCTTTAAAAAAGATGACCTTGACGTTTATTGCTTTTTACAAAAAAAATTACTACAAAGAAACGCTTTACCTTACTAAGGATTAAAGAGTTTTGTTAAAGAATTTGTATTCCTATTAAAACTTTTTATAGCAGCTTTTATCAAAATCTAATTTATTAAATAAATCTACATACTTTTGCCCAATACATTTGGCTGTATGAAGAAACAAATCCCCACTCTTAAATCCGCATTTTTGTTTGTGGTAATATTATTTAGCACCAAAAGTTTCGCAGAACAAAAGGATTCTGCACAACTAAAAATAACCGGATATGTGGATGCATATTATGCCTACTATACAGATTCTGTGGCCGTAGGAGGCTATCAACAATTCCCAACAGTTTCACCTAAAAGTAACCACTTTGGCATTAACGCCCTATGCGTAAATTTTTGTTATGATGGCGAAAAAGTAAGAGCCATGGCAGGTTTGCATTATGGTGATATTGCACGCAGCAGTTGGGGGACTTCCACCTTCCCATGGGTGATGGAAGCCCATGCTGGGGTTAAGCTTTGTAAAACCCTATGGGTTGATGCAGGACTCTTCCGCACCCACGTAGGTGCTGAAGGACTATTGCCCAAAGAAAACCTTGCTTCTTCCATTGCTATCCCAACTTATTATGAACCCTATTATGAAGCAGGGGTACGCCTTAATTATAACCCAACAGAGAAATTAGCCATAAATGTTTTAGTGCTTAATGGCTACAATATTTTTGAAGACAATAATACTGATAAATCAATAGGTGCTTTAGTAACCTATGCCTTAGGTGAAAATAGAAACATTGGCTACAGCAATTATTTTGGTAATGATGCCCCTATGGGCGCAACCTCTAAAAAGAGGATGTATCATAACATTTTCTTCAACTACCAAATGAATAAATTGAAAATGCAAGTAGGAGTTGATTATGCCATGCAAGAAAAATCAGACATAAAAACAGCTACTCAATCAGCATCTATGATTAGTGGGTTAGCCACGCTGAAATATGAGTGTTGTAAAAACTGCTCAGTATACGGCAGGGGAGAATACTTTAATGATAAGGATGGATTTTTATCCGGGACTTACACTGATAAAAACGCCAACACAGTTGGGTTAAATCTTTGGGGCGCTACCCTTGGGTTTGAATATAAACCTACTGATTTTTCCTACATCCGCTTGGAGGGTAGAGAGCTGATGACAAACAAAAATGTTCCTATCTTCCGCACCAATGGTAAGAGTACAAATGCAAGAACAGAAGCAATGCTCCATGTGGGCGTTTCATTTTAATAACTAACACAACACACTAACCTTTTAAAATAAAAAACTATGTTTGATTCTGGTATTACTGGCTTTATGCTTATTGCTACAAGCCTTGTTATGTTAATGACTCCCGGCCTCGCCTTTTTTTATGGCGGATTGGCTGGCAAAAAGAACATCCTTGGCATCATGATACAAAGTTTTGTATCCATGGGCATCACCACAATTTTGTGGTTTATGTTTGGTTATTCGCTATGCTTTAGCGGCGGTGCCGGTGGCATTATTGGCGATTTGCACAAAGCATTTATGCATGGCGTAAACATCAACTCTGCTTACTCTGGCAACCCCAAATTACCTGAGTTTGTTTTTATGGCGTATCAAATGATGTTTGCCATTATTACTCCTGCATTAATTACAGGCGCATTTATCAACCGTATTAGTTTTAAGGCCTACCTGATATTTCTTATCCTATGG
>JAPLCZ010000283.1 GCA_026391915.1 Bacteroidota bacterium
CCTTGATACCTGATAATGCTATTAATTACATCTCGCACTGGCCAAATATGTTTGCGAAATTGAGACATATCATGTCGGAGTTGGTTAATCTCAAAAGTGCGTTTTACGTTGGGGTCTTTAATGATTTTTATCTCCTCATGGCTAATCCACTCACCCATTTTTTCTGTTACTAAAAAATAGCTATCAATGGTTACATCCATCAAAACATAAGTCAAATAATCAACCCCGCGTTTGCGGATTCGGTGTCCTTTTCTCAGGCGTTCCCGCACCACATCAAAGTTGTCCCCTTTCTCTTCTTGGAAAGAGATGACATAATTATTTCCGCATATCAGGCTTAGGTGTTCACTTTCAAAAGTATCACGGCTTGGGTGCTTATTCAGCATCTTTAAAGCAATGAAAAGATAGTCGTCGTACTCCTCTGCTTTAGGTCGCTGTTCTGTATTCATAATGTCCTCTTGCGTGAGGGGGTGGATGTTAAAGAGGGTTCCAATTTCCTCCACCACTTTGGCATCATGAAGCCCATTTACATTTAACCAAATCTTATAATTTTTGTTCAGGAACTGCTTAATATCATCGGTAGATTCTAGTGTAGCTTCTTCCAGAAATTCTTCATTATAAGCTATAATTTCAAAGGTTACTGGCTCAGTAAATTTTTTGCCCACATAGATTAAACTCCCCGGCGGCAATCCTACTCTTTTTATTCTTTCCATAACAAAAGTCAGTGGTTATCTTTCAATGTGAACTGTTCCTTGCTTATAAACATTCTTATGGATTCCCTCCACATAAAGTATGTACATATACACGCCTTCAGGACACTTTTCTCCCAAAAATTTCCCGTCCCATTGTTTGGTAGGCGAGTCGGAAATAAAGAGTTCCTCACCCCATCTGCTAAAGATTTTAAGGGAGAAAGTTTTAGCATTAGCAGCCACAATTTTAAAAGTTGGGTTAATGTCATCACCATTATTTGGGGTGAAAATATTAGGCACATAAACTATAGGGTCAAACTCCAAGCAAGCTTTGTTTGACCAAGAGATTATTGATGAGTCATCAGCATTAAGTGCAGCCACTCTAAAGCAATCTTTATATCCATAAAGCCCTGTTGGGTAGCTATAGTTGGTATCAGATAAAGTGGAGAGATAGGCTAAAGCGGTATCCTCATTTTTGCTATGATAGACATTGTATTTAAGCACCCCGTTTTTCCAGCCTTGGTACTTATTCCATTTTAAAATTGCCATGGTGTCCTCAACTGTTGCGGCAAGGCGTATGGTTTTATGTGGCGTTGCCCTTACTGTTGTCAGGCATTGGTTGGTAGTTTCAATAGTATAAAAATATGGGTAGGATGAAGTGGACACATTTTTATCAGCAAAATAGGTTTCTGTGATGCCTACAGAATTCACATATTCCCAAATGCCAAAGCCTTCCCGCATCCGCATAATTCTGTATGGCCCTTTTAAGAACTGACCATTAATTACAGTCCATGAAACTTCATTGATTTTATCATTTATTTTCTGTGTGCTTGCCACTTTAATATCAATAAAAGAGGAGTCCACATTCACCAATAAAAGAGTTTCTTTTCCTTTGCAACCTTTGTCCGTTACCTCTGTTACAATCACAGAATCCAGCCCAGGTTTCAACCATTCTACTAATATATCCGTTTTATTTTGGGTGGTGATATTTCCCCCAAACACCCTCCACAAAAAAGTAGAAGTAGCGAAACCACCTGCTAAAGAATAGTGTTGATTTTTAAACTCTCCACCACAAATTTTCCCCTTCCCGTTTATGGTGATGGGCAGTGGTGCAGGGTTTACAACTACATCAAAAGTGATGGGGTTGCCCACACAACCATCTGCTGTAACTTCCTCCACCGAGATGGAATAATTTCCTATAGAATGATGAATAATTTGTATGGTATCATTCCCGTTATTTTGTATGGTATCTTTATTATTTATTTTCCAGATAAAGGTGCTGCCCACCAAAGTAGAAGCAGTGTTATAAGTCCTTACCTCATGCTGGCAAATATCTTTTACACCAGTAATGGAAGTAACTTTTGGCAGCGGTTTCAAACTAATGGTTAACGCCACAGGGCTGCCAACACAGGGTTTATTATTGAGGGAGTCCCAAGCCGTTTCTGTGCAGGTAAGTACGCCTATTCCGGCCTTATCCCAATCCACATCAATCTTATAAGTTCCGTTGCCAGAGGTTATAGTTCCGCCAATAATCTTCCAGCTATAAGTGGAGTTATGGGTGTATAAAACATGGTAGCTTCTCTTTGCAAATTCACATGCTGAGGTATCTCCATAAATAGGCCCGGTATGGAGTTGATAATCCACATCAACTGGTAAAAATAAAGTATCTCCCCAGCAGCCAAAGCCTGTTTTTTCTATCACTTTTACCATTGCTTTTGCTTTGTTGCCCCAGTTTACGGTAATGGTATTACTATTTCCGCCAGATGCCTGTGTTCCACCTCCTGTAATCACCCAATAATATTTTGCACCCGGGTTATTAATCACCCAATAATCTATGCCTTGCGCATTGGGGCAAACGGATGGGCTACCCAAAAGTGTATCCGACTTTGGGCGGTCTTTTATCACTACAATTTTATCAGTATCACCGGCACAACCCACTGCATTTACTTCTACTACTTTTATTGTACCTGTATCTTTTATGCCGTCCCAAACTGCATCCACACTGAGTCCTTTCCCTGAATTTAATAGCCTCCCTTGCTCAATCATCCACACATAATTTGAGGTGGATGTTGGGTTGCTTACGCTATAATTGTATTTGTATTTTATGCCATCGCAAACACGGGTTGGCCCTGATAGTTTAGGCTTACCCGGGATAGGAAATAATGCAATTGTTTTGGTGAAAGGGTCTCCTTTGCAACCCCCAGCTGCAAGTTCTGTTACTGTGAGAGAACCTCCTGTGGTGCTAGTCCATTTCACCACTATTGAATCAGCATATTGGCTATAAAAACTAATGCTTCCGCCACTGCAACCCCAAGTATAGGTGCTGCCTTTACCACCGTTTTTTATGGTGTATGAAAAGAGCTGACCTGTGCAGGCAGAATCCTTCCCACTAATGCCAAAACTACTTTTAAATTTATTAACTGTAATGCTAAAAACCTGATTGATATATTTGGGTGGGCAGCTATTATTTTTTGCCTGCACATTAAAAGTGTAGGGGATGGTGCTGATGTCACTACATGCAGT
Source organism: Bacteroidota bacterium (assembly GCA_026391915.1). GTDB lineage: Bacteria > Bacteroidota > Bacteroidia > CAILMK01 > CAILMK01 > JAPLCZ01. The sequence goes on from JAPLCZ010000283.1 coordinate 3,210, forward strand.
TTTCCATTCAAAAAAGGAGGAAACAGAATCCTTTCCCAAAGCATCCGGTAGACTCGGGGTGTTGGAGTGAGTCTTTGCAAATAAATCCCCGGAGTGGGTTATCCAAATGGTATCACCGCCAAGGTATTTTAGCTCAAGATAAAGTTTATCACCACCAGTTACAATGTAAGCAGTTTGTTGTGCAGGGCTGTGCAGGCCAGCTACTTTATAGGGCTTTGGCCCAGGGTTGCAGCTAATAGCAATTATCTGAATATCTCTGCGGGTTGAGGAAAGCTTCTTCCCATTTCTATATTCATCCACATCCACCGCAATGGCATAAAGCCCTTGGTTAGGGATGTACATTTTTGTGAGTCCTGTTTTGGCATCTACCTTAAAAGTACCTGTGCCCCCAAACGGTTTTGTATAGCTATATCCTGAGAAATAAACCACCTTTGATGGGCTGGTATAAGTAGAAGGCAACGTAGGTTTTGGCGTTACAGAATCTCCACCGCCATAAGGCCATGCAGCCCTATAAACCAACGAATCTCCATCAGCATCTGTGGCGGTATTAAAGAGCTCCACAGTATCTTTAGAGCACACAAAAGGTACTGGCAAATTGGTGAAATATGGGCTGCTATTTAAGGTGGATGTAGGTGGGATAAAATTGTAATACGTCTGCCCATTATTGCGGGGCATATTAAGGTTGTTATTCCTGCAGCACCTTTGGAAAACAATGTGATATCCGTAAGAAGTATAATCCACAAAAACAGTGGTTGTATAGATGGCTTCCTCCAAACAAGCAGGTGGTTTTTTGCCGCACTTGGCACCACCATCCTGCGGGTCAATACTATTTATTTTTGGGTTGCTGAGGGTGAGAGAATATTTATTCTGCAAAGAACCTGAGCCATCATCTTCATATAATCCTACATCAATATCTGTATCAAATTGCGTTTGTGATTTACAATCACGATACATGCTTACTGTAATTTTATATTCGTATTTGCCGGTGCTGGTATTTTTACCAAGGTAGGTGTAGGATAAACTTCCACCCACCAAATGTGTTGAATAACCACTAAAAGGCAACAGAAAAATTATGACTGAAAGTAGAAAAAAATGTAACTGGCGCAATTTCATTTTTAGCTGTTTTAAAAACTATTTTGGCTGAAAAGTAACACCCATCCTTTAGGGTATTGAAAAACAAATTTAAGACAATAACGCAGAAACTACAGAAAAAGTTGCATCGGGGGGGAGTAATTTGAAAATGTGGATGATTTGAAAATTTGAAAATGTGGATGAGGGTTGCTGTCTTTCCAGCCCTAATAAAAATTCTTTCGGGCTGGCAAGCATTGCTTAAAAGGTTCTATAAAAAAAACCTCCAAGGTTTTTAAATACTTGGAGGTTTGTATTTGAATTAAGAACTCTGACCTAAGAATTCACCGTACTCATGCTGCCACTTCTTTTTCTCTCATGCTCTAAAAGATAGATTTTGCGCATACGAATGTTGAGTGGGGTTACTTCCACCAATTCATCATCATCCACATATTCCATAGCTTCCTCCAAACTCATGCGGTGCGGGGGTGCTAATTTCACTTTATCATCACTGCCCGAGGCGCGGTGGTTGGTAAGCTTTTTTGTTTTGGTTACGTTTACCACAAGGTCGTTATCACGACTGTGTTCGCCTATCACCTGCCCCATATAAATATCTTCACCCGGGCCTATAAAAAAGTAACCGCGGTCTTGCAATTTATCCATGGCATAAGGGATGGAAGTGCCAGACTCATGCACTATCAAAACACCATTAATGCGGGAAGGGATATCGCCTTTCCAAGGTTCATAGGCTTTAAATCTATGGCTCATAATTGCCTCACCTGCGGTTAGGTTAAGGATGTTAGTCCGCAAGCCAATAATCCCGCGAGATGGGATGGAGAACTCCATATGTGTGCGGTCTCCTTTGCCATGCATCAGCATCAACTCGCCTTTGCGTTGGGTTACGGCTTCTATCACTTTTCCACCAGTTTCTTCGGTGGTTTCTATGGCAAGTATTTCTATAGGTTCGCACTTTTGGCCATCAATAATTTTTACCAATACTTTAGGCTGCCCAAGTTGCAATTCATAGCCTTCTCTGCGCATGGTTTCCACTAATATAGATAGGTGCAAAATACCTCTACCAAATACCATAAAGCTATCCGCCGAGTCAGTATCTTCTATCTTAAGGGCAAGGTTTTTTTCTATCTCTTTATAGAGCCTATCACGCAAGTGGCGGCTGGTAACAAATTTACCTTCCTTACCAAAAAATGGTGAGTTATTAGCGCGGAAAAGCATACTCATTGTCGGCTCATCAATGCTGATGGAAGGGAGGCCTTCCGGCTTTTCAAAATCTGCTACAGTGTCGCCAATTTCAAAGCCCTCCACACCACTAATGGCGCAGATGTCTCCGCAAGTAGCTTCTTCCACTTTTACTTTTCCTAAGCCTTCAAATAAAAACAACTCTTTAATTTTTGATTTCACAAAACTGCCATCACGTTTTACAAGGGTTACTTGTTGGTTGGCTTTTATGTTTCCACGCAGGATTCTGCCTACGGCAATCCTGCCTATATAGCTAGAGAAATCAATATTAGTAACCTGCATTTGTATGGTTCCCTCAATCTGTTTTGGGGCAGGGATGTGCTCAAGCACCATATCCAAAAGGTAGGTGATGTCATCGGTTTTTACACGCCAATCTTTACCCATCCAGTTTTGTTTTGATGAACCATAAACGGTAGGGAAATCCAATTGGTCTTCTGTAGCGCCAAGGTTAAACATAAGGTCAAACATGGCTTCATGTACTTCATCAGGGCGGCAGTTTTCTTTATCCACTTTGTTTACCACAACCACAGGTTTTAAACCCAATGCAATGGCTTTGCTAAGTACATAACGGGTTTGTGGCATGGGGCCTTCAAAGGCATCCACCAATACCAAAACGCCATCAGCCATATTGAGTACGCGTTCCACTTCACCACCAAAATCACTGTGACCGGGGGTATCAATAATGTTAATTTTAACTCCTTTGTAAATCACCGAAACGTTTTTAGAAAGGATGGTAATTCCCCTCTCACGTTCCAGGTCGTTGTTATCTAGTATTAACTCATTACTCTCTTTAGAGAAGGTCTGGCACTGGTTCAGAATTTTATCAACCAAGGTAGTTTTGCCGTGGTCAACGTGTGCGATGATAGCGATATTGCGTATATTTTCCATAATAAAAATGGGCGCAAAGGTACGCTAATATATACTCTTAACTGATATACGCAACACTATTGTTTTGTTAAGAATAGGATTTGAGGCAAAGGAAATGCGTCAAAGGTATCTAGTTTACTTGTTTTGGATTTGTAAAGAATTTGTAATTCTCAAATTACCACATTTTCAAATTACTTCCCCCACTGTCTTTTTGTCAGCGCTGCAACTTATTTGTCAGAACAAAATTTCTATTACCTCCTTTGGCATTGGCATTGAAGCGGCGGAAAAACAAAATAAAAATTTAAAAAACGAAAATAAATTATGTCTAAAATTATTGGAATTGACCTTGGAACAACCAACTCCTGTGTTGCTGTAATGGAAGGTAACCAGCCTGTTGTAATCACCAACCATGAGGGGAAACGCACCACACCCTCAGTAGTTGCTTTTACAGATGGTGGCGAAATTAAAGTAGGTGATGCAGCAAAACGTCAGGCTATCACCAACCCAAAATACACTGTGTCTTCTATCAAAAGATTTATGGGTCGTCAGTTTTCTGAAGTGGCAAATGAGATGAAAATGATAACCTATGATGTGGTAAGTGGCACCAACAATACTGCCCGCGTGCAGGTGAGGGATAAGGTTTATACCCCACAAGAAATCTCTGCTATGATATTGCAGAAAATGAAAAAAACTGCAGAAGATTATTTGGGAACTACAGTAACAGAGGCGGTGATTACCGTACCTGCCTACTTTAATGATGCCCAACGTCAGGCTACCAAAGAGGCCGGCGAAATTGCAGGATTAAAAGTAAAACGTATCATCAATGAGCCTACTGCTGCGGCATTGGCTTATGGACTTGATAAGAAAAATAAAGAACAGAAAATCGCCGTTTTTGACCTTGGAGGTGGCACTTTTGATATTTCCATCCTTGAGCTTGGTGATGGTGTATTTGAAGTAAAATCTACCAATGGTGATACCCACCTTGGTGGTGATGACTTTGATGAAAAGATTGTGCATTGGCTTGCTGATGAGTTTAAAAATGATGAGAATATTGACCTCCGCAAAGACCCTATGGCATTGCAGCGTTTAAAAGAGGCCGCAGAAAAAGCGAAGATTGAACTCTCTACTACTATGGAAACTGAAATCAATTTGCCTTACATCACTGCAGTGGATAATGTGCCTCGCCACTTAGTGAGGAAATTAACCCGTGCTAAGTTTGAGCAAATGGTTGATGACTTGGTACAACGCTGCCTTACCCCTTGCAAAGCAGCTTTGGAAGATGCAGGTTTAAAAATTACTGATATTGATGAAATTATCATGGTGGGCGGTTCTATCCGTATCCCAAAAATCCATGAAGTAGTAAAACAATTCTTTGGCAAAGAGCCTAACAAAAGCGTAAACCCCGATGAGGTAGTAGCCATTGGCGCATCTATACAAGGTGGTGTTTTAACTGGTGAGGTAAAAGATGTTTTGCTTTTGGATGTTACTCCTCTCTCTCTTGGAATTGAAACTTATGGCGGTGTGATGACGACTTTAATCCCATCAAACACAACCATCCCAACCAAGAAAAGCGAAGTATTTTCTACTGCAGCAGATAACCAGCCTTCTGTAGAAATACACGTATTACAAGGTGAAAGAAGTATGGCAGTGGATAACAAAACCATTGGTAGGTTTGTGTTGGATGGCATACCACCGGCGCCACGCGGCATACCACAAGTGGAAGTAGTTTTTGATATTGATGCTAACGGAATACTTAACGTAAGTGCCCGTGATAAAGCAACCAGCAAAGAACAAAAAATCAGGATTGAGGCTTCCAGTGGTTTGTCTCAAACTGAGATTGACCGCATGAGACGCGAAGCAGAAACCAATGCTGATGCAGATAAAGAAGCTAAGATGAAAGTGGAAAAATTGAATCAGGCAGATGCTATGATTTTCCAAACCGAAAAGCAATTGAAAGATAATGCTGATAAAATCCCAGAAGAGAAAAAGATGGCAATTGAGAGTGCTTTAGCACGCTTAAAAAGTGCACATGAATCTAAAGATATTGCCAGCATTGATGCGGTGATGGCTGACCTTAATGGCGCATGGCAAGCTGCCTCCCAGGACATGTATAATGCAGCGCAACAACAAGAAGCTGCGGCAAACCCAAACCCTGAAGGTGGTGAGCAAACCGCCTCCTCTGGCGAAAACGTAACCGATGTGGATTACGAAGAAGTGAGTGGAGATAAAGACAAAAAATAGGGTTGAAGAAATCTTATAATTTGGAATAACAAAGCCTCGTAGAAATACGGGGCTTTGTTGTTTATGTCACGTCCTAAATAAAGTTGTCAAATCTTTATTCCAACAAACACCTTAATTTTGAACTCAACAATTAGCATCCCTCTTGCGCCAAAATAAAAACTGTTTTCTCCTCTTTCTATACATTCTAACCATTGGGATTTCTACAAATTCCTTTGCCCAAAAAACCTATGATTACAAACTAAGGCTTTGCGCAAGACTGGATTTAAATATCCCCGCTATTGGCTCACAAAAATTCAACGACATCTGGGGCTGGACTTCTGAAAATGGTAGAGAATACGCCATCATTGGCTCTGTGGATTCCACGTATTTTGTGGAGGTAACAGACCCTTATCATCCTGTAATACGGGATGTGGAGGCGGGGAAAGCCGCCAAATGTATTCATAGGGATTACCAAACCTATCAGCATTATTGCTATGCCGTGGCAGATGAGGGGAACTCCTCTCTTCAGATTTTTGATTTGAGGTTTTTGCCGGACTCAGTACATAAAGTTTACGACTCGGATACCTTGGTAAAAATGGCACATGATATTTTTATTTCTGGCAAACATCTCTTCTTTGCCAACAGCAAACGCCTAAGGAAAGACCATAGCATTTCGCGCTATGTGATGACGGTGGCTTCACTAGATAATCCTGAAATTCCGGAGTTCATCAACAACCTATACCCCACCCGCATTGCAGGCAGTCTTTTGTTTAATGAGGTGCATGATTTATACGTAAATAATGACACCGCTTACCTCAATTGCGGCTTTGATGGGCTCTTTATTTATGATTACAGAAATGCAGTGTGGCCAACTTTAATCACCCAAATTCAGAACTATCCTGATGTTGGTTACAACCATAGTTGCTGGGCAACCCAAGATGGAAACTATCTTGTTTTTACGGATGAAACGCCTAAAAAAGAAGTGAAGATTTATGACATCAAAAAGGTGCGGGATACCGCCAACAAAAAACATGATGCAGATTTTATTACCAAATTTGGGAGCCATGCTGCTAAAGGTAGCATTGCACATAATCCTTTTGTGAGGGGTGATTTATTATTTCTTTCTTACTATCATGATGGGGTTGTGGTGTATGATTTAAAAGATGCCACCAACCCGAAATTGGTAACTTCTTATGACACCTATCCGCAAAACGATACGGATGTTTATAGTGGTTTTGAAGGTTGCTGGGGGGTGTATCCCTATCTTAATTCGGGGACTATCATCGCCTCTGATATGAGCAATGGATTATTTGTTTTAAGGCTGGATACTTTTACTGCAATCCATGAAATCATAAAACCCGAAGTAAGGGTAAATGTATTCCCAAACCCTGCAAAGGATGTTTTATGGGTTGATGTTTTAACCCCCAATCCTGAAAGAATTACTATTACTATTAATGATGTTTTAGGAATAGAGATTTACAGAAATGATTTCATGAATGATGAAATAAAAATCAATCTCCCAAAGAATATGGGAGAAGGGATTTATCTCTTATCCGTTTCAGGGAAGGGGTTTCGCCAAACTGTTAAGCTCATCAAATCAAAGTAGATTCTATCCTAACTTTGCCCAATATTTATGTCTGAAAATATCTGGATTTATATCCTCATCACCCTTGTGCTTTCTGCCTTTTTTTCAGGGATTGAGATTGCATACCTTGCTGCCAACAGGCTGCATATTGAGCTTAAAAGCCAGAAGGGAAATCTCTCCGCAAAGGCACTAACTTTCTTTATCAAAAACCCAGGGCATTTCCTCACCACCACCCTCATAGGGAATAATATCGCCCTCATTATGTATGGTGTTTATTCCGCCGTCATCATGGAAAATTTACTGCGTCCTTATGGCATTAATGAATCCACACCACTTACTTTATTTATGTTGCAAACGGTGGTGAGTTCGTTCATCGTTTTGTTTTTAGCAGAGTTTATTCCTAAGGCGATTTTCAGGAGTAGCGCCAATACATTGCTTACTTTTTTGGCTATACCTCTCACAGTTTTTTATTACGTTTTATACCCTCTTGTAATAACCATTGAGTCCCTTTCAAGGGTTTTATTGAAGTATATTTTCAGGGTGAAAATTTCTAAAGTTGCCCCAGTATATAGCCGCCATGATTTGATGAGTTTTGTAACAGAAAGCCGCAACCAAGAGAAGGAAGATGATGTAGAAATTGACTCACAGATTTTTAAAAACGCCATCCAATTCAGGACAGTAAAAGTGCGGGATTGCATGATTCCGCGTACTGAGATTGAGGCAATAGAAGTAACAGATTCTATAGAAAATCTTAAGGAAAAATTCACTGCTACAGGGCACTCAAAAATTATTGTTTATAGAGAGGAAATTGATAACATCATTGGCTATGCGCATCTGGTGGATTTGTTTGAAACTCCAGCTTCAATTGATAAAATTGTGATGCCCATTATTATTGCAACTGAAAATATGCCTGCTCAGGAACTCATGAAAACCCTGATAGAAAAACACCGCAGCATGGCATTGGTGGTGGATGAATTCGGCGGCACCTCTGGCATTATAACTATTGAAGATATTATTGAAGAAATTACAGGAGAGATAGAAGATGAGCATGATGTTGATGACACCACAGAAAAGAAAATTGATGAGAACGAATACATATTTTCAGCGCGGTTAGAGATTGATTACCTCAATGAAAAATACAACCTCAATCTGCCTAAGGGTGATTACGAAACCCTTGGTGGATTGATTTTGCAATACAACCAAAGCATCCCAGAGGTGGAGGAAGTTATCTCCTTGCCGCCTTTTGAATTCACCATTTTATCTTTGGATAAAACCAGAATCAACGAAGTGAAACTTCACTTTTTAGAGAAAGACAACTAAGCTATGAGCAGCGGAAAAATCTTTTTAATCCCTAACCTTTTAGGTGATGCTGAGGTTAAAAAATCCTTGCCTGATTACAATATTGAAGTTGTTCAGCAACTCAAAATTTTCATCTGCGAAAATGAAAAACCCGCCAGAAAATTTTTAAAACTTTGTGGCGTAATGCCTCCTTTTGCAGGCATAGAATTTTATGTGGTTGATAAAGATTCCTCACTGCAAGAAATTACAGAAGTACTAACATCCATCAAAGGGAGGGAGGCAGGCTTACTATCAGATGCCGGCTATCCGGGTATTGCAGACCCCGGTGCAGATTTAATACGTTTAGCCCACCAAAACGGCTTTGAGGTGGAGGCTTTAATTGGGCCTTCTTCTATCCTTTTAGCCCTTGTTAGCTCAGGGATGAATGGACAAGGCTTTTCTTTTCATGGGTATTTACCCGCCAAAACTCCTGAGAGGATTAAGAGGATAAAGGAAATAGAAACCGAAGCCACCCAAACAGGCTATACCCAAATTTTTATTGAAACCCCTTACCGCAATAATGTTCTCTTTAATGATTTGGTCAAAAATTTAAAGCCACAAACCTATCTTTCTGTAGCTGCCAACCTCACCTTGCCCAATCAAATTATGAAAACCAAAACAGTGGCGGGCTGGCAAAATACTCCAATAAATTTGGATGATATGCCTTGCGTTTTTTCTGTGTGGGTGGAGGTGAATCCAAAGAAAACTAAGAGGACTTAGATTAGGGGATTATAAGTTTGTACCGTAGGGTGTGAGCAATGTCATCAGTTCTTTAACTCCCTCCATTCTTTCGGTATCTTCAAGTTTTTCGTAGGCATAATTAAGGTTGCGAAGTACCCGCAAAATAATGTCAATATTAGAGCAAGGCTCATAATAAATTTCGTTCTCCTTAATATTAAGTTGCTTTAGGAATTGGTCAATATTCCATCTGCTAAAAATTGCCCCTTTGTTAAAGGCATTAATATAAAACAAAGTTTCTGCAGGCATCATAGGGTCCAGATAATGGTTGGTTTTAAAGGAGGAATCAATCTTTAATTGGTTTTCATCCTTATATGCTAAAATAAAATGTTGTGGTAGGTTTACCCCAAAAATTGGGATGCCTAATCTCTGCGCCACTATGCTATAAATAATCGCAAGGGAAATAGGATTTCCCAGCTTGGTATCAAGCACCTTATTGATAAAAGAATTATCTGGGCTGTGGTAGTTTTCAGCATTGCCCTTCATACCATGCACATCATAAAATACATGGTTAAGTACCCTTAATTTATCTAAGGCGCTTTGCTGGAAATTTAACTCCAGCCAGCAATCTAATTTTATTTTATCAAGCTGATTATTGAGTGCCTGTTTATTGAGTTCGGGATACCTAAATTTTGCAACAAGAAAGATTCCCTCAAACAAATCTTTGCCACCACCTTCTGCCCACTCCTTTAATAAATACTTATGATTATAGGTTTGTATTAAATCAATAATGTTATTGATTTTAGCCTGAATATGTAGCTCCGGCTCAGTAAGGTATCTGTCCTCAAGAATATGCAGAACCTTTTCACCATAGTCCAGCAGGTGGTTGGTAATCATGGTTATCACTTCTTCATCGGTATCATCCAACAAAGAAATCATTGCATTTATTTCCTCCTTATTTATGTCGTCCTTTTCTTCCATTATTTTAAAAAGATGAGACAGCTATTTTCATTTTTAGAGGAACAAATTTACTAAATCTTATTTTTTGGCAAACCTACCTTTCTTGGCTTTTGGTGGCGCTAGCTTCTTGGCTTCAATAAGTTCCATACACTCTTCCAAAGTTATGGTAGCAGGGTCTTTTGCTTTGGGGATGGTAGCGTTTATTTTATCATAGGCCACATAAGGCCCAAACCTGCCTTTTAGCACTTGCACTTTTTTGCCTTCAAACTCAAACTCCTGAATGTTGGCATTAGCAGCATCAGTTCTTTTGGTATTGATAATTTCAAGTGCCCTCTCTAAGGTTATTTCATAAGGGTCTTCCCCTTTTGGTATGCTGTAGAATGCTTTATTATGCCCTATGTAAGGGCCAAATCTACCTAGGTTTGCAACAACTGGGGCCTCTTCAAACTCACCAAGTTCGCGGGGTAGTCGGAAGAGCTCCATAGCCTCTTCTAAAGAAACGCTTTCTATCAACTGACCAGCACGAAGTTTTGCATATTTAGGTTTCTCCTCATCTTCAATATCACCCACCTGCACATGTGCCCCAAACTTACCCATTTTGGCATATACATTTTTCCCGTTTTCCGGGTGAACTCCTAATAATCTCTGCCCACGTACAAGGTCACTATTTTCTTTGGTATCCTCAACAGTAGCATGGAAAGGTTTGTAGAAACCTCCCAACATTTTATGCCAGTCTTTTCCTCCTTCTGCAATCTCATCAAACTGTTTTTCCACTGTTGCCGTAAACTGGAAATCCATGATGGATTCAAAGTTTGCCATTAGGAAATCATTCACTAAAATTCCAATATTGCTGGGTGATAATTTTCCTTTTTCTTTACCGGTAATTTCAGTTTTTGTTTCGTCAGAAATCTTTTGATTCTTTAGGGTAATCATATCAAAATCTCTGTTTTGTCCTTCTACCTCATTCTTCTCTACGTATCCTCTTTTCTGTACCGTATTAATTGTTGGGGCGTAGGTAGATGGTCTGCCAATTCCTAATTCCTCCAATTGTTTTACCAAGCCCGCCTCGGTAAATCTTGATGGTGGGCGGTTGTATCTTTCGGTAGCACTCATCTCTATAAATTGCAATGCCTGCCCAACTTTTAATGGAGGCAAAATACTCTTCATTTCTTCATCGTCATCATCATCCTTAGACTCAAGATATACTTTCAAGAAACCATCAAACTTCAAAACCTCACCAGTTGCATTTAATGATAACGGGGAAGTGGAAACATCCACTTTTACCGTTGTTCTTTCCAGAATTGCATTAGCCAT
>JAPLCZ010000226.1 GCA_026391915.1 Bacteroidota bacterium
TTATAACTCTTTAGGAGAAATTATATTCTCTGAGCCATGGTCACCTAACCAAACAGAAAAAATGATTAATGTTTCCAGCTATCCAAAAGGGATTTATTTTGTGAGGATTGGGGCAGGGATAAGTAAGATGGTGGTGGAGTAAAATCAATTTGAAAACCCGCCTGAATGAAATTCTTTCGGGCAGGTTTGTTGATTTGAAAATCCTGAACCAAGTTCAGGACAAGTTTTGAAAATGGGAGGAACATAGTGTCACTCAGTAGGAGTCTTCTTGGAGATAGAAAGAGGTGACTTCTGCGAAGAAGGTTCCTGCTGAATGACGGTAGATTAGTTTCTTTCTTCATTTTCAAATTATGCGGTTCTTCTCCCCATCTTTGCACTTATGAATATTAAAGCTAAAGCCCTAGTTATCCTCTGCCTCTTTGCAGCTACACTCCTACAAGCCCAACCTACTCTCAAATTATTCCCTACTTACCAAAGCATAGGGTATCAGTTGGCTTTGCCATCAGGCTATGATGCTGATTCCAACGCAAATATTTATGTAGAATATAGAAAGAATAATGAGGCGTGGCAGAATGCCTTTGACCCAACAAGGTTAAACATCAATGGCAAAATAGAATATAGGGGCAGCCTTTTTATGTTGGATGCTGCTACAAGATACAGTGTAAGAATTGAGGTTTTAGATACCGTGCCCACCTCTAAAAAAGATGTGCTTTTGGATAGCAGCTTCACCCTTACTGATGTGGTTGTGGCGGCAACTTCTACTATCAAATATGTGTCGCCAACGGGTAGCGGAACAGCGTATTCATCCTCACAACCTGGGGATTTAAAAACTTTGATTACAGGTGGATTAAGTTGCGGCACTACATTAATCCTCAAAGGCGGAACCTATGATGCTGGGGATATGATTTTGAATTTAACGCAGGATTGCTCTGAGGGAAAACCCATCATCATTATGGCAGCAACAGGGGAAACGCCCATACTTGATGCGGGGGATTACACCAAATACACATGGGTAAAATCCAGCACAGATACGCTGATGTATTCTGCCACTATCAATTCAAATTTAGAGTATGGGGCTTTGTGCGTGATGGATTCTACACGGCTATATCCGTATCCGTTTTTAACAACTAATGCGGTGTTTCCTAACTATCCCACCCTCTCTAATTTGGGGTATGATATGCCGGGCTTTTACCGCAAAGCCAACGCGGTAAGCATCAAAACTGCGGATGGCAAAAACCCTAATAAGGCAAAGATGGTTTTCTCAAAATATTTAGGTTGCCTCTATGTGGTGGGGAATAACAAAAACAATTATCTCTATATAAAAGGGATTAGTTTTAAGCATTATGGCAAAGGCAAATGTGATAAAGATATTTTTAATAATCCAACCTCATGCTATGTGTCCTACACCCTAAGCATGAATGATTGCAACCACGTAATTATAGAGGATTGCAAATTTGAATTCAGCAATATACCCGTGGCATTTAACGGCAATTGCAATTATAATCTTGCGCAAAATTGTAGTGTAAAAGATGGTACAGGATTCTGGAGCCACGGTGCTTTTAAACAAACACGGGATATCTATTATCTTGAACCTGCCTCTTATGGCAGATACCTAGAGAATTTCGGGATTGGTTTTACCCCCAGCACCAACCAAACTATCCGAGGCAATGTGATAAGGAATAATACCATCAAAGGCACTGTATCAGGTGTTGTGATGGGCTCACAAAATAGTGGCTATACCATCACCGAAAATGATATTAATGGCAACCAAATTTCCAATTGCTATGATGGTATTGATGCTGTGAGTACTGGTACGCCCAGCGCCACTATCAACACAAGAATATGGGGGAATAGCATTGCCAATTGCCCCGTTGGGGTTTCATTGATAATGCCGTCCTACGGACCTTATTATATTTTCAGGAATACAATGGCGCTTACCCAACGCAAAAACCATAATAACGATGTGTATTTTGCTGAATGTGATAACACTATTATCCCCATGAGTTGGAGTACGGGTTTAAAGCTGAATGCCGGCTATGCCTTCCCCAACCCGGGCAGTATTTATTTTATGCATAATACTTTGGTGGGCAGTGGTGATATTGGTTTTGATTTATACCTCTGGCAACCCACTTGGAAAAAGCTTTGGAGTAGAAATAATATCTATTATTCTACTGGCAAAGCCTCTTTGTTTTTTGATGGCGTAAAAGATGAAAAGCAATATTCTTTTGATGCAGGTAAAGATAATTTCTACAACACCAAAACCTCAGTAATTGCCATTGTGCAGCCTGTAAATGGCATTGCCAATTGCGATGAATACAAAACCATCAATACTTTTAAAACGGGCTTAAAAACCACCACCAAAGCTACAGATATCAGGATGGGCGGGCTTAGTATTGACCCTGATTTTGTGAATGTAAATACCAATAATTTCAGGCTCAACAAAACAAGTGGGTTGATTGATATGGGAGATTTAATCCACGGGGTAAATATGAATTATAAAAACTCTGCCCCTGACATTGGTGCTTACGAATTTAATGGAACAGTAGGTATTGAGGAGGAAAACTTCAACACTACATCAGGGATAAAAGTATATCCTAACCCAGCTAAAGATTTGGTGAATATCACCTCAAAAAGCAGGATGCAATCCATTGAAATTTATAGCATGGACGGCAAACTTATTCTCCATAAAAACACAGCTAACCAAACCCAAACTGACATCAGTACCCAAAGCCTAAAAGGTATTTATTTGCTAAAAATAATCACTGAGAATATGGAGGCGGAAGTGGTGAAGTTGGGTGTGGTGAGGTAAAAGGAAATCAAATAAAAATCGCTTAGATTTCACCAATCTATGTCCCCATTATCATGTTAATTATTTAGTGATCTAAAATTTTTTTTGTTGTTTAGAAATCCAGAGAGTGTGCATCCACGTAAGTATGCCCAAACACTTCAAAAATTTTTAAAAAAAACACAAAACAAAACGAACATGTTAAAACAAACTCTTTCAGTAATTGCTATTGCAGTTGCAATTTTCTCAACCCAAGTAAATGCTCAAAATAAAATGGGTAAAGAAGATGGCGTAATGGTAGGCGGCGCTATGATGGTTAAATCCAAAAACATTGTAGAAAACGCCCTAAACAGTAAAGACCACACCACTCTTGTAGCCGCAGTAAAGGCAGCAGGTTTGGTGGAAACACTTGCTAGTGCTGGCCCTTTTACGGTATTTGCACCAACAAATGCTGCCTTCAACAAATTGCCTAAGGGCACTGTGGAAGGTTTACTAAAACCAGAGGCTAAAGGCAAACTTACCTCTGTACTTACCTACCATGTGGTGGCAGGCAGATACACTTCTAAAGATTTGAAGAATGGTATGAAACTAAAAACCGTACAAGGAGAAGAAATTACCATCACCAAAAAGGGCAACCAATGGATTGTGAACAATGCTAAAATTCAAATTGGAGATATTATGGATAGCAATGGCGTTACTTACGTTATTGATACCGTGATTATGCCTAAGTAGTTTTCAGATTTATTTTAAAAGCAAACCCCGTAGGTTTTATTACCTGCGGGGTTTTGTTTTTTACAATGATGTAGCAGTCTTATTTCAAAGCCTCATCAATATCTTTTAATGTCTTTTTAAAATTGGGTATATTTATCTTGACGATGTTCCAAATGGTTATATCATCCACCCCAAAATACTCATGAGATATTAGGTTACGAAGCCCTATTATTCTTGCCCAAGGCACGTTGTCATAAGTCAGCAATATAGATTGAGAAAGTTTATTACTTGCTTCTCCAATTACCTCAAGTTGCCTTAGGGTAGCATTAAACATCATAGAATTACTAGAGAAATCTTCAGGAGAAACGCCATCAGTATATTTTTCAATTTCACCAATAGCTTTTAAAATATGTTGTACCCTTGCTTTATCCCCCAATTTATCTGGCATAAATCAATTTTTTGTTTACATCAATACTTGGTTTTATAAACTCAGATAAGCCCCTTGCAGAAACCAAATCTACTTTCTTATTAAGAAGGTTTTGTAAATCAATTTGCATTTGTATAAACTCCAAACCAATGGGTTGTGAGTAGTCTAATTCCACTAAAATATCAATGTCACTATCTTTAGTAGCATTGCCTTCTGCCATTGAGCCAAACAAAAACATCCTTAAGATGGGTTGAGTTCTGCAATAGGCAATAATTAAATCCCTTTGTTTTGTAGTTAGGTTCATATTTACCCAACGAAATTAAGATTATTTACAGCGGAAAAGAAACTCCACCATTTAATATATACTCACCCACAAAAAAGTGGTGATTGGCTTTGCCGGTGCCTACGGTAAGCACATTAGTGTAGTTGGCATAAGCGCCTTTGGCGGAGGCTTCAATAAAAAAATGTTTATAGAATTTATATCGCAATCCGGCCTCTGCGCCAACAATATACCCAGCTACATGGAATACATTATCCAGCCTCTCACCAAATAAAGTAACATCAGTTTTGGGGATAACAACACCCGCCCCAAGCTTTACAATCCCAACCACAGGGTAGTATTTATACCTTACTCTTTTTATGAGATTTGCCATCAAAAAGTTGGCGCCATTGGTGTGCTCAAATTTTAAGAATGATGGAGTAACTAAAGTATCTTTATTGTAATCTACGCCATGTATTCTGCCAGTGAGGTGGACGGTTTGGCTATCCTCCATTACGTATTTGGCGTGGTCAAAATTGAGCTCAATTCCTAAATCATTTTTATCATTAAAGAAATACCCAATCC
>JAPLCZ010000014.1 GCA_026391915.1 Bacteroidota bacterium
GGAAGAGATAAGTAAGTTCACCATCCGTCCAATCTCCAATCCCTTTTTCTTTGTGCTGGGTGATGTTGCGGGAATAGATTTTCCCAAATTGTTCTGGTGCGTCATCCAGATAATTTCCGGTGAGTGTGCCTGAACTTTTGCCCATGTGGCAGCGCACACAAAGCACAGTGGCAAGCTGCTTACCGCGCTTTATTTTCTCTGGGGTGATGGCAACTTTAATGTTGGGTGCTTTTACCTCAAAACTTGGGATACCACGGATGCTAATAAAGGTAGCAAAGCCGCCACCCAGCAAGGCTACAATGCCAATAATAATCAAGAGTACTTTAAAGATTTTTTTCATGATTTTTTTTGATTTGGTTTTTTGTGGTTGCAATAATACGGATAAAAGTTGGTGGGTGGTGTAGGAAGAGTAGTCAGTTTCCAGTAATCAGTTGTCAGATAAAAAAAGAGAAGCCCCACATTTTGCGGGGCTTCTGCGTTTTAGTATATACCTCAACCAAAAATATTTAAATTTTATTTTGGCTGTGTTAATAATTATAGGTAACATTGAGCCCTCAATATCAAAATGGTAGTCTGCTTTTTAAATATTGCAAATAAAATTACAGTAGCTAAAACTATAGCTACTAAGGTGGCTACCCCCCCCCGTCTACACTCTGTAAAACAACGTATTACCACATTAACCCTGCATGGGCTGCTGCCTGTTGCAGGCAAGGCTATGTCTTTTTGGTTGATGCTCATAGGTTTTCTGTGGTCGCTTACCAATACCTTATCAAGGTTTACCAAAACCCTATCAGGCACCACAAATTTTGGGTGCACACTTACCAAAATCTTATGGGCATGCAGAAAATTCTTGTGGAAGCCCACCACTTTCTTATCACCATTTACAAGAATCTTGTGGAGGCGCACAGTCGCCCATGCTTACTCACCAGTTTGTTGTGTAGCCCCACAAACATTAAACATGAAACTTTTAACCTTAAACAAATAAACACATGAGAGTAGATTACATCCCCCATGATGATGATGGGCAAAAAGATTGGCTACAAAACTATGCCGATGAAATTGAAGCTATTGCTGCCGCATTGGCGCTTGACCCCGCCAAAGCCACAGAAGCAAAAAACAAATGCAACAGCCTTGTTGGTAAAATTGACATGGCAAAGCAGAAAAAGGCAGAGCTAAAAACAGCTACTGATGACAAAAAAGTAACCCGAACCAGTGTGTTAGGAGATGTGCGCCTCTACACCGCTGCACTAAAAACTAACACTAATTTTACTACTGCGCAGGCTAATACCCTCCGCGTAAAAGGTGGCGATACCTTTATTGATTTAAACACAATTACGGTTGATTTTACCCTTAAACTTATTGGCAACAGCCGTGTAGAAATTGATTTTAACAAACCCGGCGGCATTGATGGCGTAAACGTATATGCACGCCTAAAAGGTGGCAATGGCAACTGGACTTTTTTAGGGTTGGATAACTACACCCCCTATGTGGATACCCGCCCTATAACCTCTGCCACCGCACCCGAAGAACGCGAATACGCACTGCGCCCTGTAATACATGATGAGGAAGTTGGGGTATTGAGTGGTATTAAAGGGATTGTGGTGGTGTAATAAAAAAAATTAAAAAACAAAACAAATTCAACACAACATAAAAAACTTTTTAAAAAGCAGTAACCTCTTCCAAGGTAGAAGAGTATCTGCAAAAATGATTGTACTTTTGGCACTAATGGTCAATTTAGTATCTTGGAAAGTAAGCGCCCAACATCAGTAAGTATAGGAGGTGGAGGGCCTACTATCTCTAGTAGTGGGCCTTGCCCAACACCGAATAATATTTATATTGATAAGTCTGCCCCAGGAATACAACCGGGTCAAAAATATCACTTTACGCTTTGCTTCACAATGAGTGGGCCTTGCAATACTGGTAGTATTTATCCAATTGAAGTAAAAATTGGCACCAAAACTCAACTGGTAGGAAATGATGATTGGACAGATGGTACGTCAACCAATTATCCTAATTATGTTGATATATACGACAATACTTCTGACTATACGGACCATGTAAATAATCTGGGTACCAATTATAGAATTCCAGTAAAGGATGAGCATCCAATTACAGGTGCTGGCACCCACTGTATTGATATTTGCTTACCAATTGATGCTCCAAATACAAATCTCGGTGAATTATTTTATAAGATGGGTATTACATTTGGGGCTGGAACACAATCACCATGTACAAGCTTTGATATGTCACATTTTGCCACTGATTGTAACTTTCATGTAGTTGATGTTAATGGTCCATCCTTCGATTTGAATACTTATAACACGAGTAATAATAACTCAAATCCAATACTTATTGATCCTTGTGATTAGGAATGAATCTTTCTTATTAATTTTATACACCTCTTAATGGATTTGAAATTTTTCATATTAATTCTACTGTTTCATTATTCTCTTTTATCAGAAGGTCAATCTTATTCTGCACCAAGGGTAGAATGGCAAAAATGTATAGGAGGCAGTTATAATGATTATGGAAAATCAATTATTGTTAATAAAGACGGCACTTACACATTACTTATAAACTCCACTTCTTCTGATGGTGATATAAAAAATAATTATGGTAGTCAGGATATTATTCTAATGAAACTTGCTAATGATGGTAAAATAGTTAAACAGGAGAATTTAGGGGGGGAATTGTTTGACGATGCTTCAACCATGATTTTAGACAAAAATGGGAATTATGTTATTGGTGGCATTACTACAAGTTCAATTTATACCAGTTCATATAACACAGATTGTTATCTGGTAAGAACGGATACAGCATTCAATATACTTGATTACAACATTTTTGGGGGAAGTGATAGGGAGAACATCAGTCAGTTACTCTTGACTAAAAATAAAGATTTAGTTATAATGGGAAATACTAAGTCTTCAGATGGTTATTTTTTAGATAGAAATTATTATTCCACCCAAATATTTATTTCCCTTTATGATAGTAATAATCATTTTAGAGGAAACACTTATTTTGGGAATTTAAGTTTAGATTATTTAAACAGAGTTATTGAAACAGATGACAATTCATTTATCCTAGGTGGAACAGCATTTTATGATCCTTCTCTTCAAGGATTTAGAGGTGATGTTGCAAATGCATGGATTTTTGATTTAAAACCAACATATGACGGATGCATTTGGAATAACTATATTGGGGGATCAAACAATGATATAGGTGTTGATATAACAATTAATACCAAGAATATGATTCTATTTCTTTTAATGACATCATCTAAAGATTATGATATTAGCTGTAATCATTCTAACCATTTTAATGACATCAGTGTTTTTGCCTTTAATAAAAAGGGAGAAAATATTTCTGAAAATTGTTATGGCGGTAACAGAGATGATTACCCAAGGAAAATTATACCTCTTAATGATGGCGGCTATGTTATTCTTGGCACAACTTCTTCAAATAATGGAGATGTTTATGGTTGTCATAACGACTATACAAATAATACTAAACTTAAACATGATGATTTATGGTTATTTAGAGCAGATTCTAATGGTAAAATTTTATGGCAAAAATGTTTAGGTGGTTACAGCGAAGAAATGGTATCTGACATAAAAATTACACCCGATAAAGGATTTATAATTGTAGGTTCAACAAAATCAAATGATGGGGATGTATCTGGTAACCATAGTTCGGACAGCTTTGATGCTTGGGTAATAAAACTCTCCCCCGAAACCGTAGGTATTGAAAAACAAATCAACTCCAATAACCTCCTCACCCTTTACCCCAACCCAACCCAAAATACCCTGCATATAAGCACCACCCAAGAAATTAGTGGCAGCCTTTGCTTGCAGGATATTAGTGGTAAACAAATTTTACAGCAACAAAACTTTAATACAAACCAAACTATAGATGTGGCTAATTTAGCTAAGGGTATTTACATTATTACTCTTAAAAATAATGCGGCAGTGTGGCATGGTAAGTTTGTAAAAGAGTAGGAGAACGGTTGTCGGTTTTCAGTTATCAG
>JAPLCZ010000127.1 GCA_026391915.1 Bacteroidota bacterium
AAAAGGGGGTATTTACCTCACAGGATACACAGCAAGTGATTCAATTACGTTGTCTGGGAAAACTCATTTAAATAATGGATACGGAGATTTTTTTATTGTAAAATACAGTAGTCGAGGGCAAATGGAATGGGTGAAATTTGCTAAGTGTAATTATTATGATATAGTTGAAGGAATTATAACAGACAAAACAGGAAATGTTTATGCTACAGGAGCATTTCGTGGAGATTCTATTTTATTTGATTCTATAAAGCTTCTACATTCTAAATCAGATTATGGATATTCAAATATTTTTATAGTGAAGTATAATAGCAAAGGGAAAGTTATTTGGGCTAAAAGTGGTGATAACAATGACTATGATAATGATGCTTCTACAGGAATAACTATTGACAATTCAGGAAACATTGCTGTTACAGGATACTTCAAAGGTTCGTCAATTAAATTTGACGCGGTTACTTTAACTAGGAAAAAGAATGGTATTGATATTTTTATTGCAAAATATGATTCAAATGGAATTCTACAATGGGCAAAGGACATAGGAGATAGCTTACAAATTGCTAATACAAATTGTATAACTTCAGATACTGTAGGCAATATATTTATTGCAGGTTCTTTTACTAGTCCTAAAATGTATTTAGATTCTATATATCTTATTAATAGTTCATACGGACAAAAAGATATTTTTATAGCCCAACTCAACTTGAATGGTAAAGTGATTTGGGCTAAAAGTGCAGGAGGCAGTTATAATGATGATAGAGCTTGGTCTATAAGTAAAGGCACTTCTAATTCCATCTATATTGGAGGTGATATTTGGAGTTCAGTTGTATATTTTGATAAAGATTCTGTAATAACTAAAAGTAAATGGAATGATATGTTTCTTGCCAAACTCTCTTACTCAAATTCAACATCCATATTTAATCCACCCCCACCCCATCAAACCCACTCTGCAACCCTTTACCCCAACCCTGCACGCCAAACCATCACCATAAATACAAAGCAGTCCATACAAAAAACAGAGGTTTTTAACCTTGCAGGAGTGTTGGTGACTACAGCAAATAATACCAATACTCTGAATGTAGAGGCGCTGCCCAAAGGGATGTATTTTGTCAAAATTTATACAACGCAGGGAGTGCAGAATATCAAGTTTGTGAGAGAATAAACCCCCTACCCTATTCAGGCAATTTCACCACATCACTTAGTTGTTTGCCTTCTTTAAAATCATAAAGCGTGGCACGGCGAAGGCCAAATAAAGTTTGCCAATAGGTGTGCAAGGCATCCACATAAGCGCGCTGTGCGTTATCTCTTTCGTTTTGGGCAATGTTAAGGTCAGTGATATCAATCTTGCCAATTAAGTAACGCTGTTTGGCAATAAAATAACGGCGGTCTGCCACCACATTAGCAGTATGGGAAATCCCCAATTGTCGTTTTTGCAAATTGAACCTCATGCTGCGGATGTATATCTCCTGCTCAAAATCTATCTTATCTTTTTTGATAGTAGCAAGAGTTACCATCTGCTGCGCCTTAGCAGTTTCAATACTTGCCCTTGCCTTGCCCCAAGCCAATATGGGCACGGAAACCCCGAACCGAATTTGTTCCTGGTCTTCGGGCTTTTTGTAGATGTCATTAATATTATCAGTACGCTTATTTAATCCATAGCTGGCAAATAAATTTCCATGAAACCGCGAGGTGGTGATAGCCTCCGCCACATCTTTATCAGCATCCAATTGCAGGCGGCTGTGGTCAAGGCTGCGCACAGAATTCTGTTCTGCCTGTTGCCACGCTTTGGCAAAATCTACCGTGTAATTGGTATCCATATTTTCGGGGAGATTGAGGGCAATATCCTCTTTTACATCCATGCCAATAAAAGACTTTAGGCGGGCAGAGGTAGAGGTCATATTCATGCGGGCTTCTTCTACCGCAATATCACTATTTAGGTAGTTGAGTTTTATTTGCAGCAAATCATTTTCTGCAATCTTACCAAGGTTAAATCTCCCCTCAGCAATTTTAAAAAGGGTATCGTTATTCGCTTTGTTTTTTAGCGCAATAGCAAGTGAGGTTTGGGTATTTAGGTAATCAAAAAACAGGTTGATGGTCTGTAGAGAAATGTCTTCTAAATCCTGCGCAAACTGCCTTTTAGCAATGGTATAGCGGATGGGTTCAATACGCCTAGCCCACCGCATTTGGTTAAAGCCAAATACAGGTTGGTTAATGCCAATACTTGCCGGAGTGCTTAGGTAAGAAAACTCTTTTGTGGTGAGGATATCAATGCGCTGCAAACCTGTATTTACGAATACAGAACCACCTGTTAATCCAATTTTTTGGCTTAGGGAAAGGGATGAAGTATTGGCAATATAGCTGCGGCTAACAAAGGCATCTTGCCCATTGGGTAATGTTATGCGGCTGAGGCTACGGTTGAGTTCTGGTAGGGTGCCATCAAAACTTAGCATGGGGTAAAAATCTGCTTTATAAGTGCGGTACTGCCAATAGCTATTTTTAAAACGCGTTTGTGCAACTAAGGCATCCGGTGAGTTCTTTTGCGCCATTTCTAAAGCCTTTAATAAATCAAGGTTTTGGGGCTGGGCATGCAGCAGGTTTAGGGTTAATGAAAATAAAATAAGCAGTGGCAGGGCAGTCTTCATGTTGCAAATATATCTCATAGTTATGATAGGCAGCGCCCCTATACCTTTGAAATTAATTTAAGTAACTTAGATTTGTCCACAATTGATATCAGGTAGATGGAAATAAAAAAGATGCTATTATTGTTTCTCCTCTTTTATAATTATTGTGCTGCACAAAAAAATTATAAAGTTGACTCTTTAAAAAAGCAACTTTCTATTGCGAGGCAGGATACATTAAAGATAAATATATTGAATGAGTTGTGCAGTATTTATACCTATACTAATAATATGGAGGCATTAAAATTTTGTAAAGAAGCAGTGAGGATTTCTGAGAAAATTAACTGGACAAAGGGTAAAATGTTTTCATATAACAGCATGGGCAGGGTGAATGATGTACTCTTTAATACAAAACTATCCATGGAGTATTTTAAGAAAGCGCTGGAGTACTCCATAATTACCGGGAATAGGAAAATGGAAGGTTATATCAGCGGAAATATTAGTATAGCCTATGCTCAAAAATTTGAATACGACTCTGCACTTTATTATGATAAAAGGGCTTTAGAAATAGACATAGAAAGAAAGGATAAACAACATGAAGCTATAGTTCTTAACAATATAGGATTGGATTACCGCGAACTTTTTGATTATCCAAAAGCATTAGGATATTTCCTGAAATCATTAAAAATTAATAAGGAAATAAAAAGCGAAAATATTGGTACTGCCATCTACTATATCGGGATTATTTATCAAGATATACATGATTATAAAAACGCACTAAAATATGGATTAGAGGCTGATAAGATTTTAGGCAAAATTGGAAATAAATATGTTCAGTCAGCAAACTATGGCCAACTGGGAGAAACTTATTTATGCCTCTCTGATTACAACAAAGCTTTAGAGTGTTTTAAGAAGGGATACCTCTTAAATCTGGAGGTAGGAAATAAACAATCCGCTGCAACATTAGTAGGGAATGTTGGTAAGGTTTACGCCCTCAAAAAAAAATATGATGAGGCATTCAGGTATTTTAGAAAAGCCTTAAAAGACTCCAAAGAAATTGATGATAAATTTACGATGGCAACTACAATGTTATACATGGGTAGTACCTACGCAGATATTAAAGATTATAAACATGCAGTTGAATACGGAGAAAAGGCAGTGAAATTATCAAGAGAAATCAATGATTTACAGGTGCTTCATAATGCCCTTGAAGGACTAAGTTTATCATATGAAAAAATGAATCATTCTGATAAGGCGTTACTCGTTTTTAAAGAGGCGAAAAAGGTTGGTGACAGCATACTGAATACGGATAAACAAAAGGAGATAACCCGTAAGCAAATGCAATTTGATTTTGACATGAAACAGGTGAGTATAAAAGCTGCACAAGATAAACGAGATGCTATTGCTAAGGAGGTAAGGGGAAGAGAAAAACTTCAACGAAATGCTTTGATAGCAGGTGCGGTATTTTTACTGTTGCTATCTTGTATTTTATTTTTTAACTATAGAGAGAATGTTAAAAAAAATATTGTACTCAATGCCAAAAATACGGCTATTGAAATAAGAGATAAGGAGAAAGAATTATTGCTGAAAGAACTTCATCATAGGGTAAAAAATAATCTACAAATTGTATCAAGCCTTTTAAAATTACAATCAAGGCTATTAAAGGATGAGAATGCCATCTATGCAATTCAAGATAGTAGAAATAGAGTTGATGCCATGGCTATGATTCACGAAAAACTTTATCAAGGAAATGCTCTAAGAGAAATTCCAATATTAGAGTACGTTAACAATCTAATTTCAAATGTGGCTGCATCCTATGGTGTACCAACAGAAGGAATTGAACTTGATATCAAAATTGAGAATATAAATATGGATGTGGAAACTGCAATTCCAATTGGTCTAATATTAAATGAACTTGTTAGTAATGCGTTTAAACATGCATTTATAAATACTCCTAAGCCTTACCTTGAAATCGTTTTGCAGATAACAGAACAAGGCTATTTTATAAAAGTTCATGATAACGGTGCCGGAGTTCCAAAAGACTTTGATATTAAAGAAAGTAAATCCTTTGGGATGGACCTTGTTGCCTCTTTGATAAGTCAGCTTGCCGGTAAGATTAATATTTATTCTGAAGAGGGAAGTAGTTTTGAAATTTCAATACCCAAAATTGAAAAATAACTAAATGAATAAGGTGAAAATCTTAGTAGTAGAGGATGAAATTATTGTGGCCAAGGATATATCAGTGAGCCTTGCAGAGGTTGGGTATGAAATTGTTGGCATTGCAAGTAACTCAATAAGCGCACTTGATTTATTTAATAAGTATTACTGACACTATCCCATAAAGTGTGTAAGTAGAAGAATATGGTTATATTTTTAGTTTCATTCTTTCTTCAAAAATAATGATAAATTGGTTAAAAATAATTCCCCAGTCTTTTATCTGCTGTGTCCATTTTTTAGAGACCTCCA
>JAPLCZ010000107.1 GCA_026391915.1 Bacteroidota bacterium
TGGATTATTGGCAAAGCAAATAACCTAAGTATTTTTAGGTGGATGGAAGGGCAAATTGCCAAATACTATGAACTAAAAGGAGTAGTAGAAATCCTTAACCCAGAGCAGGTAAATATTGCCTGGGATGCTGAAGCTTTAACCTATAAACCCCAAACCCAAAATCAGACTTTTATTTTTAGGAGGAAGAAGTAAAGCAAGCAAAAATGTCCTTCTCTGCCACCCAAATTCCTTTGGCATACAATTCGTAAAACCCGCCGCAACTAAATATAATTTTTGTATGAAAAATATGTTCATGGTAGAAGTTTCACTCCCTAAAGGGTTATCCCCACAATTAGTTTCTAAAATCCCACATCAGCGGATGCACATTAATGAAATGATGCAGCGCGGGACTATTAGCTCATATACTCTTGCCATGGATAGAAGCAAACTTTGGGTTTGCGTAAGTGCTGATAACCCACAAGAGGTGGATGATGTAATCAACGATTTCCCTATTGCAGATTTTATTACTTATAAGATAAATGAGTTGGCTTTTCATGACACCGCCCACTCTCTCATCCATGAGTTTTCACTTAATTAATATTCCCAAGTTTATAGCGTTTTAGATTGTTTAGTTAGAGAGCCCCGATTTTTTCGGGGCTCTCTTCATTTATACCCCTTCCTAAATTGAGGAAGTTGAAATTACCTTTGAGGCATTAAATCAAACCATTAATTCATGAATAAAATATACGCTAATGCCGAGGAGGCAATCAAAGATATTGAGGATGGCGCCGTGCTGATGCTTGGCGGCTTTGGGCTGTGTGGCATACCCGAAAACTGTATTACTGCACTTGTAAAAAAAGGCACTAAAAACCTTACATGCATCTCCAATAATGCTGGGGTGGATGATTTTGGAATTGGGCTGATGTTGCAAACCCGCCAAGTAAAAAAAATGATTTCATCTTATGTGGGGGAGAATGCTGAATTTGAGAGGCAACTACTAAGTGGTGAGTTGGAGGTGGAGCTAATCCCGCAAGGCACACTTGCCACCCGCTGCCTTGCCGCTGGCTATGGGATGCCTGCCATTTTTACCCCCGCAGGTGTGGGTACTGAGGTAGCAATAGGCAAAGAAACCCGAAATTTTAATGGCAAAGATTATTTAATGGAATATGCTTTTGATGCCGACTTTGCCTTGGTAAAAGCTTGGAAAGGAGATGCTGCTGGCAACCTCATCTTTAAAGATACCGCCAGAAACTTTAACCCACTGATGGCAATGGCTGGCAAAATAACCATTGCAGAAGTGGAGGAATTAGTACCCTCCGGTGAGCTTGACCCCAACTTCATCCATACCCCAGGGATTTATATCCACAGAATCTTCCAAGGGAGTGGTTATGAAAAACGCATTGAACAAAAGACTGTTCGCAAACGATTATAATTTTCAAATTCCCAAATTTTCAAATTAGTTCTATGTTAGATAAAAACGGTATTGCAAAACGCATTGCAAAAGAAATTAAAGACGGCTACTATGTAAACCTTGGTATTGGCATACCAACCCTATGCGCCAATTACATCCCGGATGGGATAAATGTGGTGCTGCAATCAGAAAACGGACTGCTTGGCATGGGGCCTTTCCCGCTGGAGGGGGAGGAATCCCCTGACCTGATTAATGCAGGCAAACAAACCGTAACCATGCTACCCGGCTCCTCTATTTTTGATAGCGCCATGAGCTTTGGGATGATACGTGCTCAAAAGGTACACCTCACTATTTTGGGCGCAATGGAGGTGAGTGAAAACGGGGATATTGCCAACTGGAAAATCCCCGGCAAAATGGTGAAAGGCATGGGAGGCGCTATGGATTTGGTGGCATCTGCCAAAAATATAATTGTGGCAATGCAGCACGTAAACCGTGAGGGCGAATCCAAACTTTTGCCCCAGTGCGAGTTGCCCCTCACCGGCATACGCTGTGTAAAAAAAATAGTAACAGAGCTTGCTGTGCTGGATGTGCTGCCCAATGGCGGCGGTTTTAAACTTTTAGAACGCGCCCCTGGGGTTTCTGTAGCAGAAATCATCGCCAAAACCAAAGGCAAATTAGTGGTGGATGGGGATGTGCCGGAGATGGAGATTTAGTTTGGCAATTTGAAAATGATGAAAGCAGTTTCCCTCTTTCAGGAGGAACCTTGTTTGCGGAAGTCAACTCTTTCTATCTCCACCAAGATTCATCCACTAGTCTTGCTTTGTTATACCTTAAAGCGCCAACTACAAAATTTCTGGTCTTTTTCATTTTGTCTTAGCTATGATTATTAAATCGTACTTTTTTTATATTGAATTCATGAGTCACTTCGTTTGTTCATTTGATTTTTGTGATGACCATGATTAACTACAACACCCAATCACAAAATCATGTTAATCATAAGAATCATAGTGCAGACGTTTTCCCTATTTCAGAAAATCCATATTTGTGGGTTCATCAGTTATGGTAGAATCTGGAAAGTCTTTAAATGATTTTAAGTCCTCAACAATTTCCAATTTGGGTTCTTTCATCCATATTTGCCCATTGCCGTACATCATCACTCCAAACAAAACAAATTTAGCATCTTCATAAACATCAAATTCTTCTACACATTTTTTCCAATCCGTATTTCTTGTGATGTAATTTTTCTCAGAACTTCTGGTCAGGTGAAACTGCCTGAGGTTACTCCCATCTACCCTGCACCATAAATACCCATTTTCCTTAACGTCTTTGGTTTTTAGAAATGCCGTAAATCTGACTCTTTTTCCTTTAAATTTATTTGCTTTTGTAGTTTGACTTAACAATCCAAAACCACCTTTGTTAACCTTTTTAACAGATTTGATGGTTACTGCTTTCTCACCATCAACGCCCATATCATAATACTCCCTACTATTTCCCCAAATATACCAACCCTTAGGCAGGCTAAATGAAAAGAATAATGTAAGGTACTATCCCTCAAAGTGTGTAAGTAGAAAAAGTTATTCTAAATTTTTTTGAGCCCTTCATAGCTCAGAAAAAAATTTGGAAATAACTTTTTCGGTCTACTTAAA
>JAPLCZ010000117.1 GCA_026391915.1 Bacteroidota bacterium
GGACATCACCCGAAAATACACAATGCCCAATAGCAGTCTGCATACCCTTGGGCAAACTATGATAGATAACCTCAGGCTGCAATTGCCTGATTTTACCCCTCGCTTTGCATGGATTGATACCGCTTATGTGGATGCATTTCAGGCAAAACTTGATGTAATGTTAGCAATTCCGCTGGATATGGGCATGGTAGACGATATTAAAGTTATTACAGGGGACATAAAAACGAAATTGCAAACAGGGAATTTTGCCTTGCGGCAATTAAACCGATATGCAAAATCTGCCTTTGCCAAAGATGATGTAAGGCGCAATGTGCAGGGCAAGGATAGTTGGAAAAATGTGCAGCATGATGCGCCATTAATGTTTAGGGCATTGCAGCAGGCTTTTGATTATGCCAAGGAAGACCCCATAAAAGCGGCATTAATAGCAAAAGGATATACGCAAGCAGATATTGATGAACTTGAAACCATAGCCAATGCCATCAATGCCTTAATTAATACGCTTGATACGGCAAAAAAACAACGCCAGATAACTACCCAGCAGCGCATTGTTGGTAATAACGAGTTTTATGAAATTATGCAAACCGTTAGCAATTGCGCCAAAGCAGTTTGGATGCAAGATGCAGCCCGCCTAAAGCAATACAACCTTATGCCAGTGCGCACCAAACTCCCTACTATTATCCTTGCCACAGTTACCAATGCCACCACGGGCAAGCCATTAAAGGATGCCATAATTACTATTGAAGAACTCCCGAAACTTGCCCCCAAAACCACCACTAAAAAGGGAATAGGCAAGGTTAGTAGCCATAAAATGGGTGCTACAGTAAATATTAAAGTGGTGTGTGTGGGGTTTGAGGTAACTATTATTGAGGTAAAGGTGAAGAAGGGGAAAGAGAATAAAGTGGAGGTACAAATGATAAACACAAACTAAATGATTAAATTTTACCGAAGGTTCTTTAAAGTAAAAGAAAATATTTCTGACTCTGTAGTTACAGCCCGAATTATTACTTGGTTGGTTTTGGTGGGGGTGCTTTTGTACTTGGTTTTTGTTTTAGTTTTGAAGCTTATAAACCACTATGAAAAATAAACTCTTTTACGGTGATAACCTTGATGTCTTACGCAACTACATAAAGGATGATTCTATTGATTTGTGTTATATAGACCCTCCTTTTAATAGTAAAAGAAACTATAACCAAATCTATAATAATTTAGGTAAGGAGGACAAAGCACAGGCGCAAGCCTTTGTGGATACTTGGACTTGGGATTCTGAGGCGGATGCTGGTTTGAAAAATATCATGGAAAATGATAGAAGAGTATTTACTAAGCAAAGCATAAAACTAATTATTGGATTAGAGGGCGTACTTGGTAAAGGTTCTTTGTTGGCGTATTTGGTAAGTATGACCCAAAGGATTGCCGAAATACAAAGAGTATTAAAACCAACAGGGAGTTTCTATTTCCATTGTGACCCTACCGCAAGTCATTATTTAAAAATTATTATTGATGCAATCTTTGTCACCAAAGGTGGTGATTATCTGAATGAGATTACTTGGAAAAGGAATTTTACAAAAAAAGGGTCACAATACCAGATGAATCGATATGCCAATAATGTAGATATTATATTTTTCTACTCTAAGTCTTCAGTTTATAATTTTAAAACACCAAAGGTCAAATTACTTGACTCAAAAGAAATTGATAAATTATATGATAAAATTGATGAAA
Source organism: Bacteroidota bacterium (assembly GCA_026391915.1). Lineage (GTDB taxonomy): Bacteria > Bacteroidota > Bacteroidia > CAILMK01 > CAILMK01 > JAPLCZ01. Next base: position 1,717 of record JAPLCZ010000117.1, read on the forward strand.
AGGGTAAGCGGTATAAATCTGAACCTATAGAATTACCCGCAATGATGGCTAGGGAAAATTTAAGATATGAGTATAAAGGCTATACCCCTTCTTATGGCTGG
>JAPLCZ010000315.1 GCA_026391915.1 Bacteroidota bacterium
AATGGCAAAAAGAAAAGTTTGTGTAGTCATCACAGCGCGCCCAAGTTATAGCCGTATAAAAACTGCTTTACAAGGCATAAAAGACCACCCCGATTTAGAGCTGCAACTAGTAGTGGCTGCCAGTGCTTTATTGGATAGATATGGCTCCGCCACCGCCTATATTGAAAAGGATGGATTCATCCCGGTATCAAAAGTTTTTATGGTATTGGAGGGAGAAAACCCAACCGCCATGGCAAAAACTACAGGCATTGGGGTGATGGAATTAGCCACCGTTTTTTATAATCTAAATCCTGATGTGGTAGTAACCGTAGCGGACAGATTTGAAACAATGGCAACAGCAGTAGCTGCCTCATATATGAACATCCCACTTGCCCACGTACAAGGTGGGGAGGTGACAGGAAATATTGATGAAAAGGTGCGTCATGCTGTTACAAAACTTGCGGATATCCATTTGGTAGCAAGTGAATCTGCCAAGACCCGTGTGATACGAATGGGAGAAAATCCGGCTAAGGTTTTTAATGTCGGCTGCCCATCTATTGACCTTGCTGACCAAGTATTAAAAAGCCCTGCATTTGACTTTGATCCCTTTATAAAATACAGTGGGGTAGGGGCTGATAATATTGATTTAAAGAAAGGATACGTAGTTGTTTTGCAACACCCCGTAACCACCGAATATGGCAGTGCACGTAAGGATATTGAAGAAACTTTATATGCTATAAAAGACCTTGATGTACCTGCGTTTTGGTTTTGGCCAAATGTGGATGCAGGCGCTGATGGCACCTCCAATGGCATCCGTACTTTCCGCGAAAAAGAAAAACCCAAACATATCTATTTCTTCAAAAATTTTGAACCCAATGATTTCCTTCGCCTCATTTATCACTCCAGTTGTTTAATAGGAAATTCCTCTGTTGGCGTTAGGGAATCCTCGTACCTTGGCGTGCCTACCGTAAACATTGGTAGCCGTCAGGCAGGAAGGGATAGAGGTCATAATATTATTGATGTAGACTACAACCGCGCTGATATTGAAAAGGCAATTCGCCACCAAATGAGCCACGGATTATATACCTCTGACCACGTGTATGGCGGCGGCAATGCAGGGCAAAAAATAGCAGAAGTATTAGCTACTGCTGAATTAACTTTTGATAAGAAGCTGGCGTATTAATTGGGGACTTTATAAAGGGATTTATTTAGCGGCAATCATATGGGTTTCATAAACCCAAACACCAGCATTTTGTCTAAACCAAAATTCATTGGGAGTTAATTTTATAATATCCCATTTCTCCAAATAGTTGTATAAAAGGTTAATTTCCCCTGAAATAATAACACTTTTATAGTCTTCAGAAAACACCCATTCTAATGTAACATTGCCTTTTCTTTCATCGTAAAATAAAGAATCCTTGGACTTAAAATCCCAAGTCCTTTCAAAGTCATAGTCATAAAGAAGAATTTCTTTTCCATTCTCATACTTACTCCAAAGTTTCCACTTTCTTTCTATCCTTGATTTAGGAGTTCTTAAAGTTATGTCAGGACCTTTTTCATATTTTTTACAAGAGGAAATTGCAAGGGAAATTATTACAATTATAGGGAGTAAAATTCCACCCCCTAACCCCCGCAAGCATGGGATATCACCCAGTTCACCCTTTACAATATTCGGCAGCTTTTCCATTTTCAAATTAGCACATTTTCAAATTCTCAAATTGCGCTAATAAATCAAATTCCCGCCTTCATTCACTTCTTTGGGGGCATTATCATCGTTGTATTTGGAGCAGTCCATCTCTACTTCCAAATCTTCTTTGGGCTTTTCCCAATCTTTGTTCGGGTCTATTTTAAGGGATTTATCTGCAAAAATTTTCTGCATAAAATAGGCGTAAATGGGTAGTGCTAAGGATGCCCCTTGCCCATCCGCCATATTATAAAAATGGACTGCTCTATCCTCGCAGCCCACCCAAGTGCCTACGGTAAGTTGTGGAGTAAGCCCCATAAACCAAGCATCAGAATTATTTTGGGTAGTACCGGTTTTACCTGCCATTGGTCCCATCATTTTATACATAAACCTAAGGCGATGCCCCGTGCCCCATGCAGCGGTAACACTCTTCAGCATATCCACCATTATGTACGCCGACCTCTCATCAATTGCCTCTACTTTTTTGGGAATAAATTCATCCAGTACATTACCGTTTTTATCTACTATGCGGCTCACAATTACTGGCTCTATATAAGTGCCTTTATTGGTGAAAGTATTAAACGCACCCGTCATCTCAAACACCGAAATATCTGGTGTGCCGAGGCAGATGGCAGGGTAGGGGTCAATCTTACTTTTGATGCCCATGCTATGCGCCAATTCCACAACGGGTTTTACCCCTACTTCCTTCATTACCCATGCGGTAATGCAGTTTACAGATTGTGCCAATCCACTGCGCAAAGTCATCTTTCCTCCATAGATTTCATCTGAGTTTTTAGGACTCCAATTATCATAATCTTCAAACACCACAGGGGTATTGGGCACCTCTTGGCAAGGGGAATATTTATTCATAATTGCAGTGGCATACACAAAGGGTTTAAAGGTGGAACCCACTTGCCTTTTGGAGTTAGGATTTACGTGGTCATAGCTAAAGAATTTATTATCCACACCACCAACCCACGCCTTTACATGGCCGCTGGTTGGGTCCATTGCCATCATGCCGGTTTGCAGAAAATATTTATAATATTTGATGCTATCCAAGGGACTCATAAAAGTATCAATAGCCCCTGCATATTTAAAAATACGCATCTTTACAGGAGTGTTAAATATCTTTCGGATGCGGGTTTCTGGTGTGCCCACAGCTCTGAGTTCTTTGTACCTATCGCAGCGGCGCACTGTGAGGTCAATTATCTCAGGGTTTTTATCCCAAGGCTTTTCTTTTCTGTATTGCTTATAGAGTTTTGCCTGCATCACCCGCAGATGAAAACGTGCTGCCTCCTCAGCATATTTTTGCATACGGCTATCAATAGTGGTGTAAATTTTTAAACCATCGGTGTATAAATCATAGCCATGTTCAGCACACCATTTATCTAAAAAGAGGCGAAGATATTCTCTAAAATAAGTAGCCAAGCCTTCCGTATGTGCCTCTGATTGATAACTTAAATCAATAAGGGATTGGGAGTATTTGGCGTAATCATCTTTGTTGATGAAATCATATTTTTTCATTTGAGAGAGCACCACATTCCTCCTAAAAATTGCCTTATCAGGATGGCTAACGGGGGAGTAAGCGCTTGGGCGTTGCAGCAAACCAACTAGCAAAGCAGCTTGCGGCACACTGAGGGAATCAGGGGTTTTGCTAAAGAAGGTTCGCGCTGCGGATTTTATCCCAAAAGCATTGCTGCCAAACTCCACAGTATTCAGGTACATAGCCATGATTTCTTCTTTGGTATAAAACCTCTCCAAGCGGGTAGCAATTACCCACTCTTTTAACTTCTGAATTCCTTTGCCCACCACAGGGATATTAATGGATTTACTCTTCCTTGTTTTGAAAAGATTTTTTGCCAATTGCTGTGTGAGGGTACTGCCCCCACCTGCATGGCCGAGTTTAAAAACCACCCGCAAAGCACTCTTAAAATCAATGCCTGCATGAGAGAAGAAACGGGCATCTTCGGTAGCAATGAGGGCGTTTACTACGTTGGGGCTTAGGTGGTCAAAGTTTACGGGGCTGCGGTTTTCGTTATAGTATTTGCCAAGGGTTACGCCATCCTCCGAGATGATTTCTGTAGCAATAGTATTCGGTGGATTTTCCAGCGCCACAGTATCTGGCAAATCACCAAATGCACCAATGGTAATTAATAAAATGAGGAGAGAAGGCACTGCCACCGTAGCAAGAAAACCTAACCAAATCCATAGCACCCATCTTGTTTTTTTCTTGGGCTTTGTTTTGGTTTTGGGCTCTGTGTTATTTGTATTTTTCATTGAAGAATTTTAGGTAGATGTCGGCGTCTTTATCCTTCATAAATAAGGTGAAGTTTTGGTCAGAGATATAGAAATACTTTTGCTCTCCCAATCCCATCCTGCTAAAGAAATCTTTGTCTCTTTGCACAGTGCTAAAATAGTTTTGGGTGCGTTTGATGTCCACAAAATTCTTTACCACTATTGCTTGCCTGTTATCATCAATCACAATGGATGTAAGTTCCAAATTTTCTTTACCAAAATTCTCTCTGTTGTAGTCGGAGAACTTTGCTTTTACCATATTGATATTTACTTTTTCAAAGGGCAGCACACACACAAACATATGGGTTAATGAATCCGCTTTTTGGTAAGGGACGGTCCGCACAACTTTCTGTGTGGTATCCTTTATAACCATACTTTCTTTTGGCCTTTCTTGTATTAGTGTTATGAGTTTTATTGCCTCAAGGCTCATATCACTTCCCGGGTATTTTTTAATAAAACTATTTAAAGAATCAATCTGCTTTGCAGAGGCATCTGCCGCCGTATCAGTACGGAAGCTACAAAGGGTTTTTAGGTAATCAAATTTTGCTAAGAGGAAATTATTTTGCTCTATAATATTACTGCTATCTGCCATTTGCGCTACCCTTGCGCAATTGCCTTTTTTGTATTCAATAAAGGTTCTTTCGTACAGGGCATTTAGCACTGCCGCTGATTTGCTTTTGTATTTCTTTAGCAACATCTCAGGGCTTTTTATGAGGATGGCATATTCCGAAGTTGGGTAATTATTTAAGATAAAATCTTTGTGCACTTTTGCCGCAGCTTCATTACCTGCTGATGAATAAATATTATACAAAGTATAGTGTGCTTTTAAGCCATATTTGCTATCAGGGAAACGCTTTAGCAACTCCTCATAATAGATAGTTGCTTT
>JAPLCZ010000049.1 GCA_026391915.1 Bacteroidota bacterium
GGCAGACAGTTTAGTGCTTCGAAATCGCCAACTTCTTGTAGCCGCAAAACGTTAGCAAAACAATTAATCAAGATTGTAATAACACGCAACCACCAAAAAAAGTTGTCTACCCTATCGGGTGAAGAATTTGGTGTATAAGAATATTTTGTTTCGGGGGGGGTAATTTTGTCACAATTCAATGGAAGACAAATAAACGAGGATTTTTTTAATCCCACAAAAAATCAAAAATAGAATATGAGCAAAATTATCTTTGATAGCGGAATATCCCTTGATGGCTTTTTTGCAGGTGATAACAGAAGTCCAAGCAACCCAATGGGAGGTGTTTCAGGAAAAATTCATGCATGGATGTTTAAACAAAAAGCATTTTGGAAACACATCAAAATGGAAGGAGGAGAAGAATACGGTGCAGACAGTAAATTAATTGATGATGTGTTTGCAAGAACAGGTTCGTACATTATGGGAAAACGAATGTTTGAAGAAGGGGAACTTAGTTGGCCAGAAGATTTATACGAAGCAGATGTTTATGTGCTTACACGCGAAAAACGGGAACCTTGGGTTCAAAAGGGCTCAACAACTTTTTATTTTATTAATGATGGGATTGAAAGTGCATTGGAAAAAGCAAGACAATCAGCCAAAGGAAAGGATATAAGAATACAAGGTGGCGCCAATACTATTCAACAATTCCTGAATGCAGGGGTTGTGGACGAATTTTTTATTCACATTGCACCTGTTTTTTTAGGTAGTGGTATCCGGCTGTTTGATGGCATTGATAAAGACAAATATGATATGGAAATTGTAGAAGTAATACCTTCAAACCTCACAACACATATACGGTACAAACTGGCGAAGAAATAAAACAAGTACCGCTAACAGCAAATTTGTATGGCTAAAATCAAGCACCAATGAGAAAATTAAAACTACAAATGCAAATGACCATTAACGGATATGTTGCAGGGCCCAATGGAGAAAACGACTGGATGACTTGGAATCCAGATGATGAATTTTTAGGGTTTCTCAATTCATTAATTGATTCATCGGACACGATGCTACTTGGTAGAAAACTGGCAACAGGCGGTTTTATAAATCATTGGGAGGATACAGCAGAAAAAAATCCTTCTCACCCGTTTGCAAAAAAAATAGTTGACATTCCAAAAGTTGTTTTCAGCAAAACACTTGCTCAATCAACCTGGAATAACACCACTTTGGCAAAAGGAAATCTTGCAGAAGAAATTGCCCAATTAAAAAGCCAAAGCGGTAAAGACATTCTTGTTTTTGGGGGTGCAGGTTTTGTTTCATCACTCATAAAAGAAGGATTGATTGATGAGTATCATCTTATCATAAACCCCACGGCAATGGGTAATGGTATGACTATTTTTAATTCCTTAGACGGCATACAAAAATTTACTCCTATAGATGCAAAACTCTATCCCGGTGGTAAAACAGTTTTAAGTTATAAACCCAAAAATGATTAACCTTTTATATGAACCAATTAGAACAAATTAAAGAATACATCAGCAGCCAAACTGAGCCAAAAAAAAGTGATATGCAATCCTTGCATAGTATAATTCTGGAAATAATGCCGGCATGTAAATTATGGTTTTTGGATGGTAAAAACAGTGAAGGTAAAGTTGTTAGTAATCCTAATATTGGATATGGGGCTTACACCATAAATTATGCGGATGGTACAAGCAGAGAGTTTTATCAAATTGGGTTGAGTGCAAATACTACCGGTATTTCTATCTATATCATGGGACTTAAAGATAAAACATACCTTGCCCAAACCTATGGAAAAACAATAGGCAAAGCAAGCGTTACAGGGTATTGCATAAAATTCAAAACGCTGAAAAATATAAATATTGATGTGCTTGAAACCGCAATAAAGTATGGGCTGGAGGCTGTGGACAAATAATGGCACAACAGAAAGGTAAAACCTAAGTATTGCCTTTGCTTCTAATAAAAAATTATTACAATTAAAAAAGCCACCAGCAGAAGTGTTTCTGTGATGGCTTTAATGCAGCAAATAAGTAATGTTATTTGGCAGTTGTACTTATATCTCTTGGTAAGGGATTAATCCTTAAGTAAGAAAATACTTTCTCTGCAAAACCTTTAAGGTTATTATCAGATTCAAAACTGTAATCAGCATCAGCATATTGAACAGAAACGGTATATACATATCCAATCTTTTCTATATCAGAATACACCACCATATCATATCTGCTTTGGTTGCTTTGGTTAGATTTTTTTAGGAATCTTGTGCTTAAAAAATAAGCATCTTGCCCTGAGGTTAGTTTTGTCTTTTCCTCTCTGTCTTTAATTTTATTCTGGAACTTTCTGTCTTGGTTTCCTCTGTAGCCATCCATCACTATTTCTTTGCAATTTTCTAAATTTTTGCAAACTTGCTTAGTCATAAAAACGGTTAGTATTACAGGATAACTATTATAAGATTTAGGCAGACCAAATCCGTTGGCTTCATAATATAATTCAAATCCCTGGCTGCTGGCTCTTATCCTCTTCCAAGAGGTGGGTACTTGGATTTCATAATCCTTTGTGGAAACGGTTTTTAAATTATCCCAAAGGTTTTGGTCAGTTTGTGCAAAGCCGTTTATGCTTATGCATATGGCAGCTAAAAGTGTTAGTAAATTTTTCATTTTGTTTTTTGTTTATTTGTTGGTTTGATTATTAAATTCTGGCATAGAGCATTCTATTATTTGCTTTGGATTTTCTCCTTTGAGTTTTTTCTTTATTCTCAGATTGTAATTTTATACTTTCAAAAAATGGGGCATCTAAAAAAAGGTAATT
>JAPLCZ010000026.1 GCA_026391915.1 Bacteroidota bacterium
AATTTATTTTTGTTAATAAGAAAATAAAAAGTATCGTCCTTTTTTTTTAGATAAAGATTTTTTAAAGATAAACCAGAGGTTTTAAATTTAATATATTAGAATAAATAGAGTTTTCTTTCAAATTAACTTAATTTTGTTTTCATAAAAAATTGAGATTGTTTTTTTAAGTTGGCATAGAGGGCGGGAAGGGTGAAAAGGTTTAATTGGCTCAAATTAAAAGTAGATTTGTGAGGCAAAATAAAATTATGGAATCCACAATTAAGACAGGAAATGAACCTTTAATCTTCAACAATTATCCATTAAAATATTCTTTAATGGATTTTTGGAAATGGAGTGTCTCTGATATTCTCAGCAACGCAACTCGCGGAAGATTTGCCGAATTTATAGTTGCTACTGCAACCAACATAAATGTAGAAAAAATGCGTAATGAATAGGATGCTTATGACCTTGAAACCCCAGATGGGATAAAACTTGAAATCAAATCCTCTGCATATGTTCAATCATGGTTTCAAAGTAAACCATCCAAAATTTTATTCAGTATAAAAGAAGCCTTTGGTTGGGAGAGTGAAACCAACAAACTAACAGATGTTAAAAAACGACATGCCGATGTTTATGTCTTCTGCCTTCTAAATCATCTAACTAAAGATGGAATTGAACCATTGAATTTAAATCAATGGGAGTTTTATGTTTTAACAACTTTGGAAATTCAGAAAAATAAAGGAGGTCAAAAATCAATAAGTTTAAGTGAAATAAAGAAGTTGACATTCGCTGTAACTTATGAAAAGTTAAACGAAACCATTAAAGAGAAATATCTACTATCCCTTTAATTAAAGAGGATTAATCTTCTTTCTTCTTTTTTTTGCCGGGGTGATTTGCTACTACTCCTTCCAAAGTAGTTTTGAATTTTTCCGCATCTTGATAACCCGGAAAAAGAGTGATTTGTCTTTCCTTAGGATATATAAAAATGATGGTGGGGTAACCCGTATTTTTGTTATTGGTAAGGGTGTTAAATAACTGCTCTCCACTAAGCTTAAAAGTATCAACATTGTATTTGCCATCCAACTCTGGGTTAAGTTTTACAGGTACAAATTCTTTGTTAATGTAATCAATAATTTGTTTTTTGGTGTAGGTGTCTTTATCCATTCTTTTGCACCAGCCACACCACTCCGTATATACATCAACCAATACAATTTTCTTTTGCTTTTCTGCTTTGGCGTAGCCCTCATTCCATGTGTACCATTTTAGTTCATATTCCTTTTCGCCACCGGGGGCAAAGGAGGTAAGGGCTAGGAAGGCAACAAAGAAAATGGGGAGATAAATTAGCTTTTTCATGCGAGGATATTTTTTTGGCGTTATTCAATTATTACACCAACGAAATTAAGGAGTTTTTAATTGCGATGATGGATGGAAAGCAATGGCAATGAAGTGTGAAAAGCCAAATGCTTTGTAGTACTTGGGTTAAACAAAGTATGCCAAAAGGAATACTCTTGCGGGATAACAGTGATTAAATCTGCCTCTTTATCCGCAGCAAAGTTTTTAATACCTGTTTCAATCTCTGCATTCACCACTTCATCATAATGGCAATTGATTCCTTTAAAATTATTCTCCATTATAGAACCCATTTTAAAATCTGGGTGCTGCCCTTCATCCTGCTTTACGTTTACCAAATTAAGCTCCGATTTAAACCTATTGGCAAACTCCGTAAGCATGGCTAATGACCCTGGACTTGCAGGGAAATGTCCACCCACTGCCAATACAATTTTTTTAGGTTGGCGGTAATGGAAATTCTCAGGGATTGCCATAATTGGCAGTTTAGATTTATGCATAACAGTAGTGGTGATGCTACCCACCATCTCAGCCATTACACCAGAGGTGCCATGCATCCCCATGATAATTAAATCCGCATGTATCTCATCCGCAGTATCTAGGATTTCATCTACTGCAAAGCCCATTTTGCAGATGGTATTTACCTCCACGCCTGCATTTACTTTTGTTCTTAAATCATGGGCAACTTTATTAAGACTCTCTTTATTGATAGCAAAAAGCTCATCAGTATTAGTGAGGGTAATAGGCACTTCCGTTACGTTTACAGGGATGTGAAATGCATGAAGTAAAGTAATGGATGCCCCAAAATCAATAGCCAATTGCAAGGCATATTCTGTAGCATTTGCTGCCCCTGCTGAGAAATCTGTTGGTACTAATATCGTTTTCATTTTTTTTTATTTTTATTTTGTGTGAATCAAAAAATCCAAAGAATAAACATCCCAATGCGGTGGGATGGCAAGCAAAATTACTATTAAAATTAAACGCGGGAAAACATGGTGCATATCCCACATGGGTTTTGCCAGCCCCATTGCAAAAGCCACCATCACAATATCTAACCCAAGGGCGTATAGGGCAAAGTTGGTAAACAAACCAAGGATTAAAAAAATACCTGCAATCAACTCAACAAATGATGTGTAGTAAGCCGCCAACACCACTACAGGTTTTGCAATATGGTTAGTACTCATGGGTTCGCTGAGAGCCTCAATCACCCCAGCTATTTTTACTTTAAAAACCTTATCATAGCCTTGCAGGAAAAAAACAATCCCCAAGAAAAGCCGCACAGTAAGCGCAAGCACTGCATGGTTACATGCTATTATATTTTCATGGCAAAGTAGGGTGGTACTCATTAGTGCATTTGGTATTTAAGTTTCAAAGGTATCAAAATTTTATGGATGAAGCCTATAATGAACTGAGTAGCAAAAACCCTAAAACAAATAAATCATTTGCACCTGCATCCTCTTTAGCTCACTCAGATTTCTACCAATACTTTTTTGATATAACGGTGTGGAAAAATATTGAGTTCATTTGTGGGTGAATAATTATAAAAAATATTAATGGCTGTTGCCATTCTGTCACCGAATCTATAATTATTTTTATCAGGTGAGGTAAGGGCATATTGCCCATCCGCAACCAAAGTAAATTTATCATAACTCATTTTAAAACTCGTTAGAAAAAGGTAATCCAAGCTGCCAGAAACCAATTGAAGTGAGTTAACAGAAGTATTATCATTTTTCACTTTCCCTGTTGGGAGTTTTAATCCTGCACCTAAATTAAGACTGTATTTAATGCAGCAATTATTTTTTGCTGTAAGAGAAAAAAGATTATAGTTGGCAAGTAGGGTTGCATCACCCAAACCTGATTGATGAATATCTTTTGAGTTGTAAAAATGATAAGGAAGGATGGCAAATATCTGTAATTTTTTGATGGGGTAAAAGCCTGCAAAAATCTCTTGCGTGCTTAGATAACCAGGAATATTTTCATCTGCCTCTTCCTTTAAAATACTGCCCTCTTTAAAGATGCTAAACTGACGATAATTGTATCGCGTGCCTATAAAGTTTTTGTCAAAAGATTGAAGGCTGCCAGTAAAAGTATTTGAGGCTGCACTGCCACACATGGTGCAAGCCTTTATAGAATTAATAACAAAAATTTGAGTACAAAACAGTAACAATAAAACTTTGAAGTTCATTGAACAAATTTGAATAAATCTTATTGACGCCTTCCTGATTTTTATCATATTACAAAATGATTTAAAAGTCCTTTTTAATAAATTTTTTAGTGGCTTTCCATACGGGGATTATCACCCAAAGAAATAGAAAACCAAAGGAATAAATTATCCCTTCTGAACTGCCGAAAAACTTTTTGTAAAGCGCACCAGTGTAGCCCATCAAGGCAGAAATATCAAGGTTAAGAAGGATAATAATTCTGCTTAAATCCACAGGGTTTAGGGCAGTCATAAACATCAAAGTTTTTTCTAATGGGTAATCACTTAGGTACACCAAAGCGGACATTACCACCGCATCATACACTATTGAAAAATAAAACCAAAGTATGAGGGAGAGCCCAATGCCGCGTGCTTTATCCTTACTAAATACAGAAGCCAAAAATGCTAATCCTGTAAAAATAAAAGTGAGTAAAAATCCTGTTGCCAATAGGTACATTACGGAAATATCAAACCCACCGGCTATCAGTAGCGGCAACCCCACCCCAACCAAAAATGTGAGGGCAAGCACCCAGGCTATCCCCAGATAATGGGCTAAGAAAATGGTTCTTCTTTTTATAGGGTGTGTCATCAGGAGTTCAATAAATTCCTGTGAATTATAGTAGTTGATGGTGGCAATTATAATACTTACCAAAGGGATTAGCAGCAGCACCACACTCAGCAGACTTGCAACACTTTTTTCAATATCTCCCTGCAAATAAATAATGCCCCAGCTCAGGATAAACAGGATAAAAGTATAGCCTATCATCACCTTATTTCTAAGGCTGTTGAAGAGTACATTTTTTAAAATTTTAAACATATTCCTTTTCCATTAATGCTGTGAGAGCTTTCCCTGTAGTAGGCATTTGTGTATTGTTTTTCAGTGCCTCTTTGGTATCATTAAAACGCAGTACTCCATCCACAATAAAAACAATTTTATCCGCCAGTTCATCTATATCATCCATAATGTGTGTGGTGATGAGAATGAGTTTGCCGTTGGCTTTTTCTTTTAGTATTTTATCTTTTAGATGTTGGGAGGAAACAGGGTCAAGCCCAGCGGTAGGCTCATCAATAATGATGATGATTGGTGAGAATAAAAACGCCAATGCAGCACTAACCTTTTGTTTCATACCACCGGATAAACTCCCCAAAGTTTTATCATAAATTTCCTTGATTTTATAGGTTTCAAAAAGTTCATTGTCATAAGTATTGCAATCCGTTCTTATATCCCGCATCATAGTAAATAATTCTTTCACTTTTAGGTTTTCAGGGTAGCGGTTTATCTGCGGCATATACCCAATTTTAGCGCGGTATTGCCACTCATCTTTTATACTTTTATTATCAATAGAAATTGTACCGCTATCAGGGATTACTAGCCCCAAAATACTCTTTAGCAATGTAGTTTTTCCTGAGCCATTTGGGCCAACAATGGTTATGATTTCTCCTAAATTAAACGCGATATTCAATTCTTTTAATGCGGCAATTTTGCCATAGGTTTTGTTAAGGTTATTAATCTGAAGCATTTTAGATATTGTGGGGTTTAGTTTCTAAAAATGAAATTGAATTTTTTATAATTTCTTTATTGTGATATGGCTTCATCAATGGCTTTTCATCAATAAGCGAGGCTGGAATAATAGCAGGATAAATCTTCTCAATTTGGTCTAATAATTCTAAAATAAAACTATGTAAAACATGATGGAATTAGGAATAGTTTCCATGATGATAGAAGACAAAGAAGCAGGGCGAAAAGGTACATCACCAATGCCATCATGGTTGAGGTCGTACCCCGTAAATTTATCCCAGTAATTCTCTGAAAATAAATCCATGCTCAGCGTGCCGGAGGTTGCTACATCAAAAGTATTTAAGCTGAAATTATTATGGATAATAGTATCTCCCTGGCAACTTGATTGCATCTTCATTGCCCATCCGTTTGACTTTAATTTATTACCCTCAAAACGGATATTGTTGGATTCTTCCAGATAAATACCAATGGTGTTTTTGGAGAAAATATTATCTTTAACACTGCAATAATTTATCTGTTTTAGCAGAAGCCCATAAGCAGCACCACCCCAATTATGGTGGAAAGTATTTCCACACATTTTAATGTGGTGGCTATACATTACCGCCACGCCAGAACCATTATCTATAAACTTATTATTGAAGTAAGAGTTGTCATTGGAGAACATAAAATGCAAACCATACCTAATGTTTTTTGTACTGAAATTATTGGTGATAATACTATTGGTTACGAACTCAAAATAGATTCCATCCCTGTGTCCTTCCACGTAATTTCCACTAACACTAACCTCGCTACTTTTCCATAAATGGATGCCATTGCCAGAGGCAGATTCCTTTTTATAATTGGCGAGGATGTGGTTATTGAGCACAAAACATTTTTTGCAATTAGCGAGGTAGATGGCGAAAAAATTATTGACAAACTCACAGTTTTCTATTTTGCAATTGCTGGAGTTTTGAATTTTGAGTGCTGCAATATCCCGCATATCTGCTTTGCCAGAATTGATAAATTTGATTCTTTTGATAGTAACAAAATTCGCCTTAATTGTAAGCGTTTGGTATTTGTTAGCACCATCCAGCACAGTGCCTTTTTCTCCAAGAATAGTTATAGGTTTTGTGATAGTGAGTGGAGGGTATTTGTAAATACCTTTTGCCAACAAAATGGTATCGCCACTATCAGAAATTGTTAATGCCTGTTGCAGATTTTTGAATTGCTGAGTAGCACCAACTTTAATATTCTTTGCCTCCGTTTCTCTGCAAAACAAAAGGCAAAACACAATCATAAAAATGAATTTTAGTGGGGTTAAATTCATGCTACAATATTAGGAGAATAAGCAAAGGCGGCTTTATGATATTGGTCAGGTTTGGGGGTGAGTGTTATCAGGAGGAAAAAATAATTTCAGTGATTAAACACCCTTCGGCAGGCTCAGGGAGTGATATCCTTACTTCTTCCCAATCCTCTCCGGCAAATCTTGCCAGCTAAGTTCCTTGCCACCATATTTGGCAATTGCCTCAATGAGTTTTGCCTTATTTTCAAATGCACTTATGTTGGTGCCCATAGGGCTTTTCATTTCTTGAGAATACATATAAAAGGCATTTTTAGCTTCTATAAGTTTTCCCTGTGCAGAGGCATCAATTACATATTTTGCTTTCACTTCATCACCAGAAAGTTTAGTGTAATTCAGCATACATTCAAGCGCATCAAACTTATAAATTTTCCCTTTTGTAGTGATGATTTCAGCACCAAATTTCACATCCGAAATTCCCATTTTGCAGAAGCTGCAAGCCTCCTCCCCATATTGTATTGCTTCGGGTTTTGTGCTGCAGCTGGTTAATGAAAATGATGCTAGAAAAAATATGGAAGCCATCACCAAAGCGGGTTTCTTTTTCTTGCGGAATAGGTACTCAAAAGCTACCAATAAAAACACTATGGTACCCGCAATCATTACTATTTTTCCACCCTCTGCGGGTAAAGAAGTTGCGGTAAAATTGAGCAGCTGCTTGGTTCCAAATAAAGGAGGCTGATAATTCATCCCGGGTATCTTTATGGCTGCGTGTGGGTTAAGATTATGGCCGTAATCATATTCCCAATTATAGAAATCATAAACACCAACTACCCCAACTCCTAAAAACAAAATATAAAAAATCAACAAGAATAATTTTCTTTTAAGGAGGGCTGTTATAAGTCCTAAGCCAATCAAAACTCCTATAGCTGTAGGCATCCATTTAAACTCAGGGAAATTCTCTTCGTAAATCAACTTCATCCCTATGTAATGGTTAAGCCCGTTAATGGTTTTGGTATCGCCAGAAAGATGGTCTAACCAAATCTGCATTTGCAACCCTTCGGGGTATTGTGGTGCATCCAAAAATATATCCCATAAGGGTAAGAAAAAAGCCCCAATCATTGAGAGGGAAACTACTATAAGAATAATTCTAGAAATGGGGTGCATGAATTGATTTTTTGTAAATTAAAAAAGGGGTGTATGCTAAACTGTTCTTCTCTTTAAAGACTGCAGACACCCCATCTTATACTAACCTAAGTTTATCTACTATTTGCCTGTACCGGAAGTGAGTTTTACGTTAGATCCGGCAGGAGAAACTCTAAGATATCCTTGCATTTCCTGATGCAGCGCAGAACAGAAATCTGTGCAATAAAAAGGCACCACATCCGCTTTGGTAGGCATCCATTTAATGGTTTGGGTTTCGCCGGGCATTATCAATAATTCTGAATTCTGATTGCCTTTGATAGCAAAACCATGAGGCACATCCCAATCTTGTTCAAGGTTAGTTACATGGAAATAAACCTCATCACCCACCTTTACACCCTCAATATTATCTGGTGCAAAGTGAGACCGAATCATGGTCATATACACATGCACCTTATTACCATTTCTAACAACCCTTGCATCATTTTCTGTTTTGCAAACGTACTGGTGATGGTTGTCCTCAATCTTGAAAATTTTAGCCTGATTTTTTGTTAAAACATCTGCTGCCACACCTTGCGCATAATGGGGTTCACCAATAGTTGGGAAATCTAGAAGCAATTTCATCTTCTCACCAGAAATATCATATAATTGTGCGGATTGACATAGCTCTGGGCCAGTAGGTAAGTATCTATCTTTTGTAATTTTATTAAGTGCCACCACATATTTTCCAAAAGGTTTTTTAGTATCGCCTCCAGGAATCATTAAGTGCCCAATGGAGTAGAAAGTTGGGGCTCTATCCACCACTTCCCAAGTTCCTATTTTCCATTTAACAATTTCAGAAGAAACAAACATGGAGGTGTAGCCATAACCTTTGTCATCAAACTCTGTATGCAATGGGCCAAGTCCTGGTTTTTGAACCTCACCCGCTAAGGCTGCATTGTATTTTATTACTGGTATGCCATCAATATCACCTTCATACTGTTTTTGCTCTATGGCTTTTAGAATTTTGGTGAAAGAATACACCGGAATTACAGTAGCCAATTTACCCCCAGCACAAATGTATTCACCTGTTGGGTCAACATCACAACCATGCGGAGATTTGGGGCAAGGAATTAAATAAATTAAGCCCGGGCAATCTTTTGGATTTAGCATTTTTACACTATTGATTACCTCAGAAACAACCATGCTTTTTTTCTCATCCCAAGCGTTGTGGTAGTAAGAAGTTTTCATATCTTTTGCTTTGCCTTGGGCAAGATAATCGGCAGCTTTTTTCCAGTTTACAGCCACGATATAATCCTTATCATTTTGAGATGCATTAGCCTCCAACATGGTGTTAGCAAGCTCTGTATTGTAACAAGAAAAGAACATCCAGTCATTCGATTTATTTTTACCGGGGCGGGCTATATCTTAATCAAAACCAGGAACTAAGAGTTTGAAATCCAAACTCATT
>JAPLCZ010000173.1 GCA_026391915.1 Bacteroidota bacterium
AATCAAAATCTCAATTATTTTTTCTGAGATTCTGTAAATAATATAATAATTTCTAACAATCTTAAGCCTAACATTTTCCATTTCAGTTTTCTTACCCAATTCAGGATTCTTTGCAATCATTCGTACTGCATGAACAAATAATCTGTTCAGGCTTTTGCTATAAAGATTTGATTTGTTGTGATTGTTCCAGAAACTCAGAATTTCTACTCTGTTTTTCTGTGCCTCTGCTGACCAAATTACTACCCTAACCATTCATCAATCTGTTTGTTTGCAGCATCATCTGATAAGGTGTTACCAGCATTAATGTCATCAATAGCCTTATTGATTTTTTCTTTCTGCAATGCGCTTAGGTTATACACTTCCTCTTCACTTAAATCTACTTCAAGGAGGCGATAAATTTCCTGCAACACAAGTTCATCTTCAATCCCATTTATGGTAGCAATAATCTTTTCTCTAAGTTCAGTTCTTGACATAGGTGTTTCTTTTATTCAAAGGTAAAAGAAAATTGGAGGTTTGTGAAAATAAATTGTTTGAGTTTCCCAAAATGGTCAAGACATCAACAATTCATCTAACTCCTTGTGACTATCTTTGCAATTGAATGAATAAGCAGGATTATTTAAACTATTGGCTAAAGACTTCGGAAGAGGATTGGAGTAGTTCTGCGGATTTGTTTAAGACAAACCACTACTTGCAATCTCTTTTTTTTGCACACCTCTCTTTAGAGAAATTATGCAAAGCGTTATGGGTAAAATCTAATACTGAGAATCACCCGCCACGTATCCATAATGTTGTCTCTCTTATTAAGCAAACAACATTAGAAATAAGTGATGAGCAACTTGATTTCTTTTTGATGTTTAATGATTTCCAACTGGAAGGGAGATACCCCGATTATAAAAATAAAATTTATCAATTTTGTGATAAACCCACTACTCAAAATTTATTAACCAAAGCTAACGAATACAGAATATGGTTACTCAGCAAACTGCAATAGAAGAAGCCCGCACTTTTATTAAAGAAGTAAAGGCATTAGGCGTTAACCTTAAACAGGCTTTTCTTTTTGGCTCTGTAGCCCGTAACCAACACACAGAATATTCTGATATTGATGTTGCGTTGGTGGCTGATGATTTTACGGGTGCCGGCTTTTTGGATATACCAAAATTTGTGGCTGCACTGCGCACCCATTACACCATACAACCCAAGACATACAACACCTCTGATTTCCTTAGCGGAGATGCTTTTACAGACGAAATAAAAAGAACTGGGATAGAGTTGGCAGTGTAGTTTATTTTTATTGAAACCTTTTTAGGGGTGGGTACAAATTGTACTTACTCTTTGGGTGCAGATTTTGGCAGAAACAACTAGGGTACAATTTGTAACCTAGTTGAAATGTTAGAGGTTAAATCATCGCAATCATTTAATCAAAAAGATCATAGTTCAGACAATTTATTTCCCCCCTTAACTTCGTACAAAAAACCCCTAATGGGACTCATTATAAAAGCCAACTGCACCCTCTGTAATTTCTCAAAACAATTTAGTTATGGTGGCGACATGATGAACCACTTTATTTGGAATGGGGTGCCTGCCATTCATAAAAACACAGGTGAGTTTATTGTGGAAAATTACATTATGAGAGAGGAGCTAAAAGATAAACTTAACTTTTACACAGAGCCCCAAATATTCCTTGGCGAAAAAGAAGAATTTGGACTCCAGCACGGTGATATAATGCTAAACCGCAAATGGAATAAATGCCCCGCCTACAAAGAGTTTTCTTTGGATTTTGTGAGGAGAGGGTTTTGGGATTAGGGGGGATGCTGTGAGGTAGAAAATTGAACAAAGAATACATTTTACTTTTTTGTGTTGATTCTGCCACCCATAAGATTTAATTTATGATGCGTTTGAGAATGAAGTAATCCCGAAAACTCGACGTCAATCCCTTTATTAATCTTTATATTCTTTGTTATATTAGTAGTATCTGCAAATTTCAAACTGAAGTCTAGGTTACAATCATTAATTCTCCAATACTCATATTTTACAGAAACACAGTTCACGGTTATTGCCACATTCTCTGGATCATAAGTTCCGTATCCGAAATATCTTACTTCAGATTTCAAAGGGAAATAGAGAGAAATAGTAACTGGATTTTTATGGTCGATTCTATTTGCTGAATAAGAATAAATTAATTTATTACCCTTTGCAAAAGTATCATATACTCTTTTACAAGATGCTGTGTCTATAAAGTATAATGCACCTTGCAAATAATCTCCTTGCAAATACACAGAATTGTCTTTAATAACATTGTCTGAATTACATAATAAAATATCCCCTAAATTAGTTATCGCATTAGATTGACCTGAATTCATTAAAATGGTTTTCTTTGAATAACCAAAGGATATGAAGTTAAGTTTTGCATTAACATTGGGTGGAACTTTAACAGAAAATCTCTTCCCATTATTTATTACCTGAAATTCCTTTTCTGTACCGTTCCAACTAACAATAACAACTGCTGCGGCATCTTGGGTACAACCTATTGTAGTACCCGTTATTGTACTGAGATTAGAATTTACAACCAAATTTCCCATATCATACACTTGTCCTTTTATTAGTGAGGGAACTATTGTCTCTTTACTATCACTAAAAACCAAACTATTTTGGGAGGCTAAAACTTTCACGTGTAAATTGGTTTTGGTAAGTACATAACCTTTTGCAATTCCATTATTATCTGTGGTATTAATGTAGCCATCCACATTAATATTGATATTTGAAAGAGGGTCTCCATTGTTATCTACAACTCTTACTTTTAGAATTGCTTCATCACCGTATCCATCCAAATTATGCCAACTAAAATGGCTCACTTTATAGGAATACGTATTCCCAGAACGGGTTGACATTCCTTCCTGTTTCCATAACGAAGTAACTTCATCAAAATGCCAAATAGGCAATGTTGATGGAGCATTTGAAGTTTGGAAAGAAGCCATAGGGAAAGTTATCATTGCTTCTGAACCCTTAGCTAATTGCAATAGGTTATTTGCATTGTCAGTTAGTTCTACCCCAATCATCCCGTAAGAGAATAGCTTTTTGCTTTGGTTGGTAGAATCAACTGCCATCAAATCATTGCCTGGGATTTTCTCTGCAAAATCAGAATCATCAGGATTTAGTTGTTTAGCAACAACATTTACCTGACCAGTATATGCCAGCCCGGCGGGAGTAATATATCCATTTGCAGGAAGCTGAATAACCGCACCTTTTGTTAAACTTATTGTCGCCCCTGCTGAAGAATTAAAGGAACCTTGACTCTCTTTCTTCAGCATTTTAATTTTTACATAAGTAACATTTTTTTCTGCAGGAATACACGAAAAAATAGAATTAAAAAAGCCTTGTTTAACTGCCTTAATACTACAGCGGTCTTTAGGCAAGTTAATGTTATCAAAAATAAAAGAACCGTAATAATCGGTAGTAGCGGTTTGTCCTTCTGCCGTTACGGTTACTCCTTCTAAAGCATTCCCTTGCTCATCCTTTATGATACCTGCAATTGAGCTTTTTAAAGTAACCCCAGTACTGTTTGTATTGGTATCTGTATCCTTCTTCTTACAAGAAAAATAAATTAACCCTATAGAAAAGATTAGTAGGAATGCTAATAAACCGGAGATTTTCTTAGTCATATTTTTGAGAATTAATTTTCAAATGTAACCAATTGTTCCCAAATTGAAAGACAACCATTTCCACCATCCCCAATTGGGAAACCTATTTCCAAAGCACCAAAGAAAAACTATCCAATGAATTGGAGGAGTTGAAGAAGGAAGTTGGGTGAAATGAATACCCATATTTAAAGCTTATCTCTTCTTAATTGGGTGCTGCCTTGTATCAAAGAAATACAGCAATTCTATTTTGTTTTTCCTTTCACGGTAAACCAATAAATTGTGTTTGGTAATTAAGGCTTCAAAGAGTTTTTTCTTTTTAGATTTCTTGAAATGAAGATTGCCTTGTGATAAAAGATGCAGTTGCTCTTTAAGTACAATTACAAAATCATCCGCAACAGTTTCATTCCAATTTTCTAAGAGGTACTTAATTATTTTATTATAGCTATGGATAGCCCTTTCTGTCCAAACAATTTCTATTTCCAATGGTTGAGTTGTTTGATGGCATCTTTATGAGAAATGAGTTCACCTCTATCAGCCTGAGAAATGGATAAAGAAATTTCTGCTTTAATCCCTTCTGGCAATTCATCCCAAAAATCCACTTCCTTTTTTTGAATTGCTGCCCATAGTTTTTCAGCAAGTGAATTTCCTTCTGCGCTTAAAATATATTGAACCAGTTCTATTTTTTTAGCTTCAATCTTCATAACGATTTCTTTTATTCACAAAGATAAAAGTGAATACTGATACTTTCAAAATTTAGAAATTCTCCAACTCAAAATACTTGACCCTCTCTACAAATTCCCGTTAATATGGTCGCTTAGAATTTTAGCAATCCCAAGGCTGTATTCTTTTACTTTGTATCTGCTTATCCATTGTACACCGCTAATAGTGTTGGTGAGAAAAAGCTCTTCACCCGTAAATAAATCCTCCAGAGAAAGTGGGGTTTTGCTGTATTTAATTCCGTTGCTTTCCATTACTGCCAATAGGTGTTCTCTCATCACACCAGCCACGCAACCCTCAGTAGTTGGGGGGGTAAAAATCTCACCACCTTTCACCAAAAATAAATTGCTGTCTATGGTTTCTATAATCCTGCTTTTAGAGTTCAGGAGTAGGCAATCATCCAACTCATGCGCTTTTTTATAGAGGGATGCCAACACATAAATAAGTGAGTTATTGGTTTTGTAAGTAGAGAAAAGATTCGCGGGTTTTTCCATCTCGCTAAAGAGGTCAATGGTGAGCCCATCTGCATTGAGGGGGTAGCCTTTTTCTTTGAGGGCATCTGCCTCAATGGTGTATTCAGCAGCATTAGTAGTGGGGTCATAATAGCCACCCTTGCTGCGGTAAAAGGTGAGGCGCACACGGGCATTGTCTGAGATTTTTTTTGCCTCGCACAAAGCCAGAATTTGAGATTCAAGAAACTCTGCCGTCCACTCTTTTTTGAGTTTAAGTTTCAGTAGGTCAGTGCCTATTGTTATGCGTTTGAAATGGATATCAAACAACTGTATTTTTCCGTTGATGATGCGCATGGTAGCAAACATTCCATCTCCATAGCGAAAGCTGCGGTTATCAATAGTAAAAACGGCGTCTTTGGTTGAGAGCAATTCTCCGTTATGGTTAAATAGGTTTTTTTTGTCCATCTTTGTTTTGAATTTAGTGGTTAATATTTCTGTTGTAATTTTGGCAATAGAGGGCAAAACTACAACTAAAATAAAAAATGAATTCTCTCACCAACTATGACAACCTTCCGAAGCCTTAAATACCCGCGCCACAACTACCCCTTCAAGGTTTTGCAGGAATATTCTGCTACGCCATCCATCATATTAATTTGCTTTTTGATGGCTTATTTATATGTGTTGCTTGCCCGCCATTTGCCCATACTTTTCCCCGGGATTATGGGGGTATTTGTAGTAACAATTTTATCCTCCACCTTTGGGCTCATCAATGCAAAGCGTGCTTATGTGGAGGCAGGAATTGAAGGAAGATTTTTTTATTTGGCAAATGCCAACGATTTAATTTTCCGCAGAGAAGTGGAGTATTATCCTGCCTCTTTTGCCAACGTGATGCGGGAAGGAAACAGAATTTTAATAAACTACAAAGGCAATTTTGTAAAGTTGGAAATGGCAGAATGGCAAAGCCTCAATGAGTTTTTGTACCAGTTGGAATTGGCAGCGCATGAGGGGGATAGGGATGGCGCACCTTTATAAATTTAGCCTCATCCGTCCTTCGGACACGTTAGCTTCGCTGAACCCTTTGGGTTTCTCCAAAGGAGAAGGAAAAAGCTCCTAAGTTATCGCTGTTCCCTATTGCCCCTCTCCTTTGGAGAGGGGTTGGGGTGAGGCTAAATTTAAAGCACACTAACCACCAAATCCACAACATTAGGATAGGAATTTCTGAGCCTTTCCTTCACCAATTTTCTACTCACCCACACAGCCTCAGTGATATCTTCTTCGGCCTGTGCATTTAATTTCTGAGTGGGGCAATTCATCTCAAACCATGAGGTTTGTTTTAGCATCCAAACGCTGTCTTGTTTAAAGATGTGGTAGGTCTCTGCAAAGAAATTTTTAATGGATAAATCTGTAGCTCCTGTCTCTTCTTCCACCTCCCGAATAGCAGCCAAATCTGTGGCTTCTCCCTTTTCAATTTTGCCTTTGGGTAAGTCCCATTTGCCACGCCTGAAAATCATCAGGAGTTCATGATTCTCATTCCAAACTATTCCTCCCGCGGCTGGCACAAAAGCAAATTCTTTTTTGAGGGATGCAAAAAAATCAGACGGATTTTCGGTGGTTAAAAATACTTTTTTGTGCGATGATTTCTTCTCTAACAATTTGCGAAGAGCTTGGAGGGAAGCAGGTTGGGGAGAGAAGTCAGGAAATGAATCCACTGTTTCTAGAGAGCCAATAATGAATTCTAAATCCCGTGAGAAAATTTTATAATTTTGATGCATGATTTACGACAAAGATATTGCAGCGCAAGTTGCCGACTACCTCTTAGAGATTAAAGCCGTTATCCTGCGCCCAAACCAACCTTTTCGTTGGGCTTCAGGATGGAACTCTCCCATCTATTGTGATAACAGAATTATCCTTAGCCACCCAAAAGTGAGGACTTTTGTGATTGATAGTTTTGTGGCAGCCATCAATAAAAATTTTGCTGCTGGGGAAGTGATAGCAGGCGTTGCAACAGCAGGTATTGCCCATGCTGCTTTAATTGCAGATAAAATGAATTTACCCATGGCGTATGTGCGGGCAAAAGCCAAAGAGCATGGCACTGAAAAAATGATTGAAGGCAGAATAACCCCCGGCCAAAAAGTAGTGATGATAGAAGACTTAATTTCTACTGGTAAAAGTTCCCTTGCCGCAGCCGACTCAGTGCGGGAAGCTGGGGCAAATGTGCTTGGGCTTGCCGCAGTTTTTACCTATAATTTTTCGGATTCAGTTACCGCT
The DNA here is from genome assembly GCA_026391915.1 of Bacteroidota bacterium. Lineage (GTDB taxonomy): Bacteria > Bacteroidota > Bacteroidia > CAILMK01 > CAILMK01 > JAPLCZ01. The sequence continues at coordinate 7,076 of JAPLCZ010000173.1, forward strand.
TTTGAAGAAAAGAAAGTTCCTTTGGTTTGCCTCTCAGGCTATGATATTTTGGTGGAGAGGGCAACTGAAAAGGGGTACATAAAATCATCAGAAATTTCTTTGTTGGAGGAGTGGAGAAAAAATCCATCAACGTGGGGAAGGTAAAGGATTCCTGCACCCTTCATATCTTTGCCCAATCTATATTTTAAAAACCTATGGCAAAAGCTACAGAACAAAAAACTGAAACCGATTTCTTTGATAAAGCCGATGCATGGCTTGCACCCAAATCAAAGCTTATCCTCGTCATAAATCTGTTATTGGTTTTTGTGTTTGGAGGGATGCTTTTTGATGGGCGGTTATCCTTTGCAACGGATGACTCCACGTACATACAAAACGCTGTATCCTTTTTAAAGAATAATGCCTTCCCAAGTTTCCAAGGGCCATTGTATCCTTTCTTTTTGGCGGTGTTGATTAAGTTCATTGGGGTGAAATTTCTTACTTTCAAATTCTTTTCTCTTATTTTTTTAGTGCTTAGCAATTTCTTTCTATTTAAAGCCTTAGAAAAACGTGTACCCTATACAATTTTATTTCTGTGTTTGTTTGTGGTTCCCTTTAATGCTTACATACTAGCCTATGGAAGTTCTACTTTTACTGAGGCAATGTTTATGATGTTTCAATCCCTTGCGATATGGGTTTTCTTTGGCTTGATGGATAAACTAAAAGCCACGGATAATGATATTAAAAGCACCATACTGCAATGGCTGGCATTGGGTTTTGTTTTCTTTTTATTGAGCATTACAAGGAGTGTTGCAATCTTTGCCATCCTTGCCGTAATTGTGTTTTTCCTTATCCATAAACAATGGAAAAATGCGAGTATGGCAACCTCTTCCTTCCTAATTTTTAAAGGAATTTATGAGGTGATAGTCCGAAGCCTCTATAAAGACACATCCTCTAAACAGGCTGAGCTTTTACTCAGGAGAGATTATAACGACCCCACCAAAGGCTCCATAGATTTTGGCGATTTGATGGATAGGTTTTTTGAAAATTTCGGCAACTATTTTTCTATCCATAGTTTCAAAATGCTTGGGCTGCGGGGCAAAGGAATTCCAAGTCTTTTTACTTTTAACAAAGTGCAGGAAATCCAAAATCCCGATTTAAAAATGGAGTCTAGCATGGGCTATGGAATTTTGTTTGTTATCCTTTTTGGGGCTGCGCTTTTCTATGCCTACAAATACAATAAATACCTATTCTTTATTTTCCTTTATGTAATTACCCTAAGCTTTATCACTTTTGCTGCGCTGCAATCTTTCTGGAATCAGGATAGGTTGATGGTGATTTATCTCCCCTTTATTTTCCTTGCTTTTGTGTTTGGTATTTATGGATTTTTAAAACACAGAGGTATGAGTTTTTTGGCACCAATATCTTTTGGTTTCGGTGTTTTGATGTTGCTTTTGCAGTTTGGTACTACCGCCACCAATCTTTCCAAAAATTCTTCTTACTACAAAAAATATATGAAAGGAGATCTGTATTACGGCTACCCTGAGCAGGTGTCTAGTTTCTTAAAAGTTGCCTCCTACGGGGCTAAAAATATTAATGACACCTTACGCATTGCGTGCTTTAAACCCATTGAAGCTGCTGCATTTACAGGGGAAATAAAGTTCACCAAAATTCCAAAATTTACCAGTGGAGAGCCAGACTCTTTATTGGCAATGATGCGGAAAAGCAAAGCCGGATATTTATTGACTGACCAGTTTGGGCCAGACCTTTCACCTGTTATAAAAAACATCAGTATCAAATACCCAAACCGCATTAAAGAACTTTATAGAGATGAAGAAACCGGCTTGGCAGTGCTGTATAAAATTGATGTGATACAATAGATTTTTATTATTGAACAGAAGCTAATTTAAGCTCAAACAACTGCCTTCTTTTGGTTTTGTACCTTTGCCAAAGTTTGCAAAAATTTATAAGCCAAAAGAAAAAGAAAACCACAGATGCCAATAGATAATATCAGCCTAAAAAACAGTGAAGAAAGCCTTGCCTATTTTGAGGAAAGGGCAAAATCACAAAGGGCTTACCGACGCCGCCGTTCTTATTATTGGAATGAAATCACCAAATACTGTGATTATTTTTCTCATGAAAATATCAGCGTGCTTGAGGTGGGTTGCGGCACAGGGGAATTGCTTGCTGAGATTAAAGCAAAACGGAAAGTTGGGATAGACTTTAGCCCTTCTATGATTACTCAGGCAAAGGAACAATTTCCTTCTTTGGAGTTCCAGGTAATGGCTGCTGAAGACATAAAACTTAATGAGAAATTTGATTTGATTATCATCTCAAATCTCATTAACCATGTAGGAGATGTGCAGCAGGTGTTTGACCAACTCCGCAACGTATGCCATGATAGAACTAAGGTAATCGTTACCTACTACAATTACCTGTGGCAGCCTGTGCTTAACTTTTTTGAGTGGGTAGGATTGAAGAAAAAAACACCGCCTCAAAATTGGCTTTCCAACAATGATGTAAACAACCTCCTTTACCTCGCAGGTTTTGATGTGTACAGAACTACTATGAGAATGCTAATGCCTCTTAATATTCCATTGATTGCGCCATTGTTAAATAGGTACATTGGCAGGATGCCTTTTATCCGCCACCTATGCTTGAACCTCTATTCTTTTGCTAAAGTAATTAACGCTACCCCACGCGTAGATTTTGAGAAAAAATATACCACCTCTGTAGTAATCCCTGCCCGCAATGAAAGCGGAAATATTGAGGATGCCATACTGCGCCTACCCAAATTTGGGAAGGATGTAGAAATCATTTTTGTGGAAGGAAATTCTACCGATGATACCTGGGATACTATTCAGAAAATGGCAGAGAAATACAAGGGCAGCCACAACATAAAAATAGCGCGGCAGGATGGCAAAGGAAAAGGTGATGCGGTGCGCAAAGGGTTTGGAATTGCCACTGGTGATATCCTCATGATTTTGGATGCTGACCTCACGGTACCGCCAGAAGATATTCCTAAATTTTATGATGCCATTGCATCAGGAAATGGGGACTTTATTAATGGCTGCCGCCTGATTTATAAGATGGAAAAAAATGCAATGCGCCCATTAAATCTTTTAGGAAATAAATTCTTTAGCATTGCATTCTCTTTCTTGCTAGAGAGACCTTATAAGGATACTCTTTGCGGAACAAAAGTCCTTTTTAGGGATGATTATGAGAAGCTAATTATCAACCGCAAATTCTTTGGCGACTTTGACCCCTTCGGTGACTTTGATTTGATTTTTGGCGCTTACAAACTCAACCTTAAAACTGTGGAATTACCAATTAGGTACAGAGAGAGAACTTATGGAGATACCAATATCTCCCGCTTTAAGCATGGATTTATTTTGCTACAAATGACTTTGTTCGCTGCAAGGAAGATTAAGTTTATTTAGGATTTTTTTCCTTAAAAAATCCAACCATTTCCTTCAATGCAATTCCTCTATGGCTGATAAGTTTCTTTTCATCAAGGGTCATTTGTGCAAAGGATTTTGAGTAACCCACAGGTTTAAAAATAGGGTCATAACCAAAGCCACCGTCTCCTGTTTTTTCTGGGAGGATTTCGCCATCAATACTTCCCTCAAAAAGGTATTCTTTAGCATCAATTATTAAAGCAAATACAGTGGTAAATCTTGCTTTTTTATTGGGGTTTGATGCTAAATTTTGTAGCAACAAATTCATATTTTCATCTGCAGTTGCGTTAACTCCTGCATACCTTGCAGAGTAAACTCCTGGTGCGCCATTAAGGGCTTCTACTTCTAACCCTGTGTCATCAGCAAAACAATTTTTATGGGTAGCTTGGTAAATAAATCTTGCTTTTTGCAGGGCATTAGCAACAAGGGTATTTCCTGTTTCGGGAATCTCACCTGCAAAGCCTGCTTCTGCTAAAGTGAGTAGTTTTATAGTAGATGGAAAAGCGGCTGCTACTTCCTTAAATTTATTAGGGTTATTAGTGGCAAATACCAACTCAAACATGGTAGATTTTTTTGAGTTGTTGCCACAGGCTCTTTTTTATAGCAGCATCGCTGGCTACCTCAGCTAATGATTGAATAGGAATAATTGTTTTGCCATTAATACCAATAGGATCCATTAGCGTAATTGCCTGCCCCCAGAAACTTTCATCCAGTCCAAAACACAATATATTTTTTGCTTTCATTTCGTTGAGGTTATTCCAAAAGAAGCCCTCATTTTCTGATAAATTCAGCCAACAAACAGCAGGCATACCAAGCCCTACCGCAGAGAGTATTGCAGAAAGAAAAGTTTTATCTACCGCAGGGATTTCCTTTTTGCCGGGATAATTTACCACCAATAAAGTGGTAGAAAATATATCGCCCTTAAGCACCCAATTGGCTTTACCCTGCCCGGCAGATTTGCTAAAAGGATTTTTGCTTTTTTCCCTGATTACATAGATTTCTTCATCCAAGAAATTGGCGAATTTGGCAGCAGGAATTTTAGTGGCAACAGGTAAGTCAGTCATGTGTTAAAAATAGTAGTAATTTGCAACAAAATTAATGATTGTATGGCAACCGATTTCATCATAGAAAAAACAACCAATAGCCGGCTTGCATCGGTTGATTTTAGCAACATACAGTTTGGGCACACCTTCGCAGACCATATGCTTGAGTGCGATTATGCTGATGGCAAATGGGGGGCTATCCACATCAAACCTTATGGTAAACTTTTACTAAGCCCTGCTACCACAGCCCTGCATTATGGGCAGTCTATTTTTGAGGGACAAAAAGCATATCGTTTGGCAAATGGCGAGGCGGCTATCTTCCGCCCAAAAATGAATTGGGAGAGGTTTAATAAATCAGCGAAAAGGATGTGTATGCCAGAGATTCCGCAAGATATTTTTGTGGAAGGAATGCGCAAATTAGTAGGCATTGATAAGGATTGGATTTCACCAAGCAAAGGCGGGAGTTTATACATCCGCCCTTTTATGTTTGCCACGGATGAGTATGTGGGAATCCGCCCATCAGAGCATTATAAATTCATCATATTTTGTAGCCCTGTAAACGCCTATTATAATGACCCAGTTAAAGTAAAAATAGAACAACATTATGTGCGGGCAAGTGAGGGTGGTGTAGGTGAGGCAAAGAATGCCGGCAATTATGGCGCATCACTTTATCCTGCTTCTTTGGGGCAGGCACAAGGTTATAGGCAACTCCTCTGGACGGATGGCAAAGAGCATAAATGGATTGAAGAATCAGGAACTATGAATGTGTTTTTTGTAATTGGCGATAAAGTCATCACCCCAAATTTGGATGGCTCTATACTAGATGGTGTAACCAGAAACAGCGTTATCACCCTTTTAAAAGACAAAGGAATTACCGTAGAAGAACGCCGCATTTCTGTGGATGAAGTAGTGGAAGCCTCCCGCAATAATACCCTTAAAGATATGTTTGGCGCAGGCACTGCTGCTACCATTGCGCCCATTGTAGCCATTGGTTATAATGATGGCGAATTAGTACTGCCCCCCATGGAAACCAGAGAAATTTCTACATGGCTTTTGGATACGCTTAACGGCATCCGATATGGAACAAAAGAGGATAAATTTGGTTGGATGATTCCAGCACTTAACTAAGAATTTAGATAGTAAAAATTAAGTTGAATGTCATTGCGAGGAACGAAGCAATCTCAGTCAGATAGAAAGGAGGCTTCTCCCAATTCCCTGACTTTAATCAAAGAATTTTATGAATAAAATAATACTGATTACAGGTGCCACCTCTGGCATTGGTAAGGCAACGGCATTGCTGTTTGCAGAGAATGGATTTAAACTCATTATCTGCGGCAGGCGCCAAGAAAGATTAGAGAAATTAGCCTTCCAACTGAAAGAAGAATTTGGTGCAGATAGCCATCAGCTTTGCTTTGATATTATGGATTATGAAGCGGTGAAAAATGCCATTGCCTCCTTGCCAGAAGCATGGAAAAACATAGACGTATTGGTTAATAATGCAGGGCTTGCCGTGGGCTTATCTGATATACAAGATGGGGAAATTGCCGACTGGGAACAGATGATTGATACCAACATTAAAGGTCTGCTTTATATGACCAAAGAGGTAAGCCGCGGCATGATAAAAAACCATCATGGGCATATAGTAAATGTAGGCAGTATTGCAGGCAAAGAAGCCTACCCAAAAGGCAATGTGTATTGTGCTACCAAATTCGCGGTGGATGCCCTCACCCGCAGTACCCGCATTGATATGTTGCCCCACAATATCCGCGTAACGGCTATTAACCCCGGGCTGCTGGAAACTGAATTTTCTTTGGTGCGTTTTAAGGGAGATGCAGATAGAGCCAAGACTCCTTATATGGGCCTAACCCCCCTCTCTGCCTTTGATGTGGCGGAGACAATTTATTTTGCCACCAGCCGCCCTGCCCATGTTAATATTGCAGAAATTACCCTTACCCCAAGCGCCCAGGCAACCGCAAGGGATGTGGTGAGGGAGGGGTAGGAGGTAAGTCTTTAACTAAAATACAGAAGCTTTTTATAATCCCACGCTTTAAGGGATAGTGTCAAAAAAAACAGTTGGGGTGAGGCTAAAACAACCGTTTACCCACCACTTACCCCCGTTCTTGCACCTCATCTATCCTGTTCCCCACCCCATGCCCCCGTTCTTGCACCTCGTGTGTCTGTTTAAGCACCTCGTGTGTCCGTTTGAGCATCCCATGAGTCCGTTCTTGCAGCCCATCATACTTTTCAAAAAAAAATCAAAAAAATCAATCAACATTGCAAATCCAAACATATTTCTTTTAGTTTTTCAAGCTGGTCAGGATTTAATTAACCCTGTCCTTTTTACTATAAGCATTTGCAATGCGCCCAAAAATAAAAAAGCCTCCTACACCAGGGGGCTTTCTTATTTTCAAACCCCACCCCTAAGTTTTTTTCTAACAACTAACAACCACCAACTAACAACCATCCCATATTAAATTTTCCCTCACCCTGCCCTACCAATTCCCAAACACCATACATTTGCAAAAAAAACGGTGGAGGAAAAAATAAGATTTATTAATAGGGAGCTAAGTTGGCTCTCCTTTAATGACCGCGTACTGCAAGAGGCGGAAGACCCTGCCAACCCAATTATTGAGAGGATTCGGTTTTTGGGGATATTCTCCAGCAACCTTGATGAGTTTTTTAGGGTAAGGGTGGCATCCCTCAAGCGCATGGATGAGTTTGACGGGTTAAGCAAAAAGACTTTTGGTGGCAAACCGCAAAAGGTATTGGCAAAAATTCAAGATAAAGTACTTGCCCAGCGCCATGATTTTGACCGCGTATATGAACACATTTTAGAGGAGCTAGCTGTAAAGGATATTTACGTCATCAACGAAAAGCAACTCACAGCCCAACAAGGCAAAACAGTGCGGGCATATTTTAGAAAGAAAGTGCGCCCCCGCCTTGCACCTATAATGGTGGAGACTGCACCTACCTTCCCTATGCTAAAAGATAAAATGATTTATCTATCCGTAAAGCTTGGGCAAAAGGCAGCACCTACAAAACATAAATATGCCCTGATAGAAGTGCCTACAGACCACGTAAGCCGCTTTTATGTGTTGCCAGAGAAGAACGGCAAAACCTATATTATTTTATTGGATGATGTGATAAGATATTGTCTGGATGAAGTGTTTTCCATCTTTGATTTTGATGAATTTAGTGCATACACCATAAAAGTAACTCGGGACTCTGAGTTGGATATTGATGATGATGTATCGGAAAGTATGCTTTCCAAAATCACCAAAAGCCTAAAGCAGCGCAAGCGTGGCAGGCCTGTTAGGTTTATCCATGATGAAGAAATGCCTGAAGAAATGTTACGTTTCCTTATGCGCAAACAAGGATTAAGAAAACAAGATAATGTAATCCCAGGGGGGCGGTATCATAATTTTAAAGACTTTATGAACTTCCCTAAAGTGGGCAGCGAAGATTTATTTTATAAGGTAATTACTCCGGCAGAACACCCCGAAATAAAATCCAATGGGCAAAGCCTTATAAAGCTTATCCAGAAAAAAGATTTGCTGTTGCACTACCCTTACCAAAGCTATGACCATGTAATAGAGCTACTGCGTGAGGCCGCTATTGACCCGCTTGTGGTTTCTATAAAGATTACTATTTACCGCCTTGCAGAAAACTCTAATATTGTTAACGCCCTCATCAATGCCATAAGAAATGGAAAATTTGTAACAGCGGTTATAGAGCTCCAAGCCCGTTTTGATGAAGAGGCAAATATCTTTTGGGCAACAAGATTAAGGGAAGAAGGGGCAAAGGTTATCTTCGGTATCCCGGGATTAAAGGTGCATAGCAAATTATGTTTTATAACAAGAAAGGAGAGAAGAAAGATTACGCGAATCAGCTACATAGGCACAGGTAATTTTAACGAAAATACGGCAAAGCTCTACTCAGACCACGCCTTACTAACTTGTGATGAAAGAATAAGTGCAGAGGTAGCACAGGTATTCATGTTTTTAGAAAACAACTACAAAACAGTTTCTTTTAAGCATCTTTTGGTGTCACCATTCCTGATGCGGAAAAATTTATTGGCATTAATAGAGAAGGAAATTACCAACGCCAAAGCAGGTAAAAAAGCATCTATTATTTTAAAGATGAATAGCCTTGTTGATGAACAATTGATAGAAAAACTTTATGCAGCTTCCAGAGCAGGTGTTGAGATAAGGATGATAATAAGAGGAATCTGTTGCCTTAAAACAGAAGTGAAAGGAATGAGTGAAAACATAAACGGCATTAGCATAGTGGATAGGTATTTAGAGCATACCAGAATTTTTGTTTTTGAGAATGGAGGGGATGAAAAAATCTATATCTCATCAGGAGATTTTATGACCAGAAATCTTGACTTTAGAGTAGAGGTCGCCGTACCTATCTATAATCAGGATTTAAAAAAGCAGTTAAAAAAATATCTAGAAATACAACTCTCTGATAATGTAAAAGCCCGTTCTATTAATAAAGAACAAAGCAATCCATACAGATATAATAGCAGCAAAAAAATACAAGCACAGCAGGAGCTATATCAATATGTAGAAAAACTAAAACCTGTTGAGAAATAAACAAGCAATAGTTTTGATAACAGAGAATTAAAATGAAAAAAACAAAAAATTATTTGCAGTAATTGTTATACCCCTATATTTGCAGCCGATACTAAAAAAAAACAAATACACAATTATGAAAAAACTATTATTGGCAGCAATGTTCTGCCTTGGAATCAGCACCTTCAGTTTTGCCGCTGGCACTTTTGACTATTATGTAAATGATGACGCAGTAGAAGCAGCTTTTACGCAAAGCACCTTGGTGGCGGTTGATATGACTTCCCCAATGAATTCCCTATCAATGCCCAAAACAGTTGTTGGAGAGAAAACCGCAATGACAGCTTGGTTATGGAGTTTCCTTGGAGTGGTTGGAGCTCACAGATGGTATTTAGGAACTAGCACTACAACAAAGGTAGTCTACTGTTTATGTGGATGGGCCCTACTAGGTGTTATTGACTGGTGGGTTCTTCTTATTAATGGTGTTGTAAACAAAAAAGACATCAGTGGTTACGTTAATAATACAAAAGTGTTAATGTGGAAAAAATAACAGTTAGCCCTGTTAACAAATAAAAAACCCCATCCAATTTGGATGGGGTTTTTTATTTTATTTTTATTTGCAGAAACCCCGATTTTGTATATTTTGAGTAGGGTTTTCATGTCTCTAATTCATAGGCGAAAAAAATATTTCATAAAAAAAACAAAATTTATAGCAATCAGTTTTTCAAAAACCCTTATTTTTGCCCATCTGAAATAGAAATATACAAAAATGAAGATGACAAAGTCAATTATCAAAAAAGGAAAAGCAGGCATGTTTGCCTTAAGCTTATTCTTAATTTCTGCAACAAGCATTAATGCCCAAACTTCTTATCATATAGGATTTGTTGGCGGACCTCAGTTTACTATGTTAAGTAGTGATAGAGGAACCTATACAGGCAAGATTGGTTATTATGGCGGACTTACAAACGAGTTTAGAATGGGAGAAAAATTATCTTTCGAGATAGATGGTCTTTATTCTATTCGCGGGGGTGATGCGGCTTATAAGGATTCAATTCCCGGATTTTATGATCACTATGTAAAATATAAAGTTGCCCGTTCTTTCACAACTACCTATTTTGATATTCATGCTTTATTAAAGTATAATATTATGTTGGGTCATGAGAGAATTATCCCATATGACAGACCAGGCAAGACCACTTTTATTAGCTTATATGCTGGTCCCTATTATGGATCATTAATGGGCTTTTCCTCTGTTGGCAAAACTGATACTACCTATACTTATAAAATAAATCCTGATTCTCAATTCTCAGCTCCAAGATCTGATAAGCGTACTTTCTCAAGTACAGATGCTTGGAAAAAGACAAGAGGCAATAAACTCTATGATCCCATCTTAAGCACCGATGTTGGGATTGCTTTCGGAGCAGGTATGTACTTTATGGTAGGTGATAGAGGAACATTGCATGTAGATGTTCGTGGACAATGGGGCTTAGGTACTATTGATAATGATGCTTTTGGGCATAAATCAGTGGAACAAAATGATGACCCAACTCAAGTGAGGATTGTATATAACTATGCAAATATTTCACATATTGCTGTGCAGTTAGGCGTGGGAGCAAGTGTTCGCCTTTTTGGAAAGGGACCAAACAGAAACTTCTAATATCAACGAGTAATAACTTATTAAGGGATGGCAATAGCTATCCCTTTTTTTTTATATAAATACTACTTTTGTACAATGAAAAACCTAATATTACTTTTACTACTAACCTTACTTCTATCCTCCTGTGATAACACACAAAGGGATTTGGAAGCACTTAACGCCAAGAGAGAGAAGCTTAGGAAAATGAAAGGAGAAAAGGATATTAGCGCTGCAAAAGAAATTGATAAAATGTTTACTTCATTTTATGAAAAACATCCTGTGGATACCAATATCCCAAGTTTCCTTTTTGAGCATGCTGATTTATATCTTAACGAATTGGATAATTCAGAGAAAGCGGTGGACTTACTTGTTAGGTTATACTCAAATTATCCAAAACATAATAAGGCACCAATGGCCTTATATCTCTGTGCATTTACCCAAGAAAATAAATTAAGAAAGATGGATTTGGCCAAAGCAAAATATGAATTATTAGTTAAGAAATACCCTAATCATCAATACTCAAAAGATGCGTTAAAAATGCTGTTTTGGTGGGATAGGGGCGGTACAGATGCCATGGTAAAACGCATGATGGATAGCTTACAACACTCCTCTTCAATCAAATAATTTTCTAAATGCCGAATAAGGTATTAAGAATTCTTTTGTATCTGATTGCTGTTGCATTCAGTATTAAATCCGTAAAAGAGCCGGATATATTTTGGCAAACCAAAATAGGGCATTACATCCTTCAAAATTTATCAATTCCAAAGCAGGATGTGTTTAGTATACTTGCACATGGGCAACCTTGGACCAATATCAAATGGGGGTTTGAAGTACTTATGGCATTAGTAGATTCTGCTTTCGGGATTATTTGGATGCCCCTATTACAAATTCTTTTTTCAGTACTGATAGTTTTTTTTGTATTGAAAATAGTCTCTCTTTTATCAAACGGAAAATTACTCCATCCCCTCTCATATTTATTATTGATGTTTGGGATTATGGGGATGGCTTACCGCTTTAATACAAGACCCGAGATGGTTAGCCATCTCTTTACAATTGCATTGATTTATGCGTGGCTATTTGCTAAAAGAAATAGCATCAAATTCCTTTTATGGGTTGTGCCTATCCAAATATTATGGTGCAATATGCATGATGCCTATGCCCTTGGTTACATAATAAGTGGGGTGTTTTTGTTGAGCTGTTTTGTGGAGGATTTTAAGAACAAAGAAAACTTAAAATACCTTGGGATTGTTGTTTTACAGTTTCTTATTTCCATCATCAACCCAAAATTTTTAGGGGTTTTTACTCAACCCTTCAATACATTTAGTCAGGTTACAGAGAATAAATATACGTTGGAGATGCAAGGTATTTCCTCCCCTGCTTATTGGCAAAAGGAAGTTTATATCGCTGCCTTTATGTTACTAATTTTGGTCGCAGGAATTGCATTTTTGTTTTTAAAAAGAAAGGAAAAACCTAATCTTGCTTTGGTTATCTTGTCCCTGCTAACCCTATATCTTGCCACCTCTGCTTTCAGGAATATTGTATTCTTTATCATCGTTAGTCTGCCTATGGCGGTGATCCTTTTTGATAAGATTATAGAGGAGAAAGAAACCTTTCTTCGCAAGCCAATGATGTATGTGTCCATAGGGATTTCTGCTGCTTTTGGTCTCCTACTTTATGCAGCAATAGTTACTGACTCCTACTATAAATTCTTTAATGAACGCCAGCAATTTGGGTTTTATTCTGGTGCTGCTAACAACCCGTCATCTACTGCAGATTACCTCAATAGAAGCAATGCAGCACAGCCTATTTATAGCGATTATTTATCTAGCTCCTACCTTCTTTATGCTGTAAAAAACTTTAAAACCTATGTTGATTTGAGGGATATGGATGTATTCACCAAAAAGCAAATTATGCATGGGTTGTATGTTAGTGGCAGCCCTGATTCCTTTAATGCCGCAGACAAAAAATATAATTTCCAAACGGTGGTTTTGCTGCGCAAGCAGTTTATAAAACTGCATTATTGGTTGATGAATAACCCTGAATTCACCCTCACCCATATTGATGAATGTTGTGCAGTTTATCAAAAGAAATCTGCGGGAAATGTAGTGGATATGGATTTTAAAGAAGCCAATATTATGTCTTCCGCTGCCTCGCTTTTCAACCACATCCTAAATCCTTTTTTTGATAGCAACAAAAAGAACTTTGAAACCCCCGGCGATTACCTTTTTGAGCATTACCTAAATGCTGGTATGCGCCCAGAAGCTATCAACATTATTAAAACGGAAAAGCGAATCCCAGATGCCAGAAAGAAGATATTGACAGCAGAGCTCCTCTTCGATTCCATCAATATTAAGCAAGACAAAAGTTACCTTGATAGGGCAAAAATATATCTTGAGAAATCAAAAGAAATTAACCCTAAGGATATACAGGTGTACCTTGATTTAGGCAATATTGCTAAAGTGGAGGGTGAGTATATTCAGGCAGAAAAGTATTTTAAAACCGCCGAAAATATTGACGCCAAAGACATTATCCTCCTACATTATTTTGCGGATTTATATATGAAATGGGCAACCGCAAATGAAGTTGCTGCCAATCCTGACTACACTAAGAAAGCTATCAGTTATTATAAAAGAATAATTGCCGATGACCCCCTGGACTACAAAACCTACTTTAGCATGGGAAACGCCTATGACATGATAAATGAATTTGGAAAAGCGGCAAAATGTATGAAGGCGTCACTTGCCTTAGGGCTTAAGGGCAAGGACACTAATATTGCGAAAGAAGTAATTGAAAAAAACGAGGAGTAGATTTTAGCCCTACAAAATTGTTTGTAATAAAAATACGCCTATCCCCGCAGTGAACCCAATCAAAGCCAGCCAGCCTATCTTTTTTAAGTACCAGATAAATTCAATATTTTCTATGCCCATTACGGCTACTCCTGCGGCAGAACCAATAATTAATATACTTCCTCCAGTGCCAGTAGTCAAGGCAATAAACTCCCAAAAATTGTGGTCTGTTGGGTATTGTTTTAAATCATACATGGCTTGTGTGGCTGCCACCAAAGGCACATTATCCACTACTGCGGAGGTTAGCCCAAGCGTGATTCCTGTTAGGTAATAATTATGGAGGTGGTTATTAAAATAAACTGCTAAATCTTTCAACAAACCAAAAGATTGCAGGGCAGAAATTGAAAGCAAAATCCCTAAAAAGAAAAGAATACTCGGGGTATCAATCCGCTGCAAAGCCGATGAAACAGAATAAAGTTGCTTTACCTCGACAGGCTTTTTATACCTGATAATACTGATGATAATCCACATGGCAGAGAGGGATAAAAGCATCCCCATAAAAGGTGGCAGATGGGTGAGGGTTTTAAAAACCGGAACAAAAAGAAGCATAGCAATTCCTGAATAAAAAATCAAATTTCTTTCTGATTGTTGCGAGGTTTCATCTTTCACTTCTACAAACTCAAAGGTTTGTTTTTTAAACTTTCTGCCAAGGATAAGTAATGGAATCAAACAAACAAAAAGGCTTGGGATAAATAGCATTTTGATAATCCCCATTGCGGAAATCTGCCCACCAATCCAAAGCATGGTGGTGGTTACATCTCCTAAAGGTGACCATGCACCGCCAGCATTTGCAGCAATTATTATCATCCCTGCAAACCACATTCTATCATATTTATCATGCAGAATTTTACTGCAAAGGGAGGTCATTACAATAGCTGTGGTGAGGTTATCCAATATAGAAGATAGGAAAAAAGTAATGATGCTGATTATCCAAAGCAACCTCAATTTGCTTCTGGTTTTTATGGCATTTGTGATAATAGAAAATCCATTGTGGCGGTCAATTAATTCCACAATAGTCATGGCGCCCAAAAGAAAAAAGAGTATGGAGGCAATGTCCCCTAAATGGTGAATTAAATCTTCATTTACCAAATGAGGTGTGGTGGAGTTGAGGATATAAACCGTCCAGCAAAGTACACCCGTAATCATGGCAGATGCCGCTTTATTCAATCCTATTTTTGACTCAAAAGCAATGGCTGCGTAGCCATAAACAAAAACAATAATGAGGAGGATTGAGGTCATATTCTCAAGAAAAGAATTTACTTTTTAAAACAAACCCTTAAACAATTTTTCACCAGCTTCTATGCGCAACTTCAAATGGTTTTCCTCTGGCGGAATGGGGCAACTAAAGTTTTCTGAATAGTTGCAATAGGGGTTGTAGGCTTTGTTTAAATCTAGCCAAATAGTTTTTTCACCTTGGTATTTTACATCAAGATATCGCCCACCGCCGTAAGTTTCTTTATTGTTGGTAGGGTCTTTAAAAGGTACAAAAAGCTCTGTGGTTTCTCCTGCTTTAAATTGCTTGGCAGAGATATATGCAGTGAGTTCAATTGGTTTGTTTTGCAGACTAAACTTCAACTTTATAAGCCTTATAAAAGTTCTAACATCATCCTTACCTGCAAGCATTTTTATGGAGTCGCAGGGCAGTTTTTCTATGGTGGCAAGCACTCTGTAATTGCTATCAGGATAAAAATAACTCAATTCAATAAAATCGCGTTGCCGCACTCCCTCAAGAGGAGACTCCTTGGCAAATTTCAAAAAGGAATCTTTGGAATGTCTATCCCTAAGGATGGAATAATTGTAAGGGTCGCTGTCCTCCAATTGGCAAGCGGTAAGAGAAACTAAAAAAAGGAAACTTAGAATTTTAATCATGGTGCAAATTAACGCCTATTGCAACTCATTTTCAATCTCCTCAATCACCACCTCAAATTCCGAGTTGGTGATGATGCCTTCATCAAGAAGCCAGCGCATTTTTGTTTGCTCATCTCGGCGGCTACTTCCATAGTCAATAATGAAATAATTTTTGCGGATATATTCATTGCGCGCCTTAATCATATCACTTAAAAATTGCTGCACCTGTGTGCTGCTTGGGCGGTTGCTGATAAGGGTAAAATTAGTACCATCTGATAGAGGCACCACCAAATATTCCTGAGAGGTGAAGTAGTACATACCATGCAAAGCCACCCCTGTAAGCAGTGCTAATCCAATCCCAACACCCACATAAGCCCCAATCTGATTAATCAATAAAACGGCTTGCAGCACCCCTAAAAAAATACAGATAAAGGCATACCAAAGGAAGTTTGTTTTGCCCTCAAAATAAGTACTCGTTTGGCGGCGGATGAGCTCAAACTTCACAAAATACGAAGAACGATACCCGGGCTCTTTGTGCCATATATAAAGTCCATTATCCGAGATGGTAATCTTCCGTTCTTCTAATAAAGTTTTTTGGTAAAAGGCGGTGAGCATGGGTGGTGAAATTCTACCACAAATATAAAACAAAAAAAACCTCGCAGGATTTTAAATCCTACGAGGTCTCAGTATAAAATAATTTAAATTTATCTCGCCTTCATCGGGCTGCGTTTCCTGAATGTTCTGTTACCACCTTCAGAAGGTCTGCTTCCGCCACCTCCACCTCCGCTATTGCTATCAGAGTAGTGCCTTTGGGGTTTATCATCATAGCTGCGGCGTGGTGGGCGGCTGTTGGGTTGTTGGTCTCCACGGAACTCAACCCTTACCTGCCTGCCATTGTTTTTTTGTTTACTCATTATCTTGATAAACTCTTCTACTTTGGCTTGTGCTACTTCTACAAAAGAATATGCATTTTTGCTGGCTACATAAGTGATTTCTTGTTTTGTAAAACCGGTTACTTCACGCAAATAATCTTTGAGAGTAAGAGGGTCAAAACCATCCATGCTGCCAATATTAATAAAGAGCTTAGTAGCATCTCCGGGGAAACTGCCACCTGCACTTCTGCCTTTAGAATTAAGGTCAGGTGCATTTTTATAGTAATCCAAAAACCTGTTGAACTCAATAGAGATAAACCTTTTAATAATTTCTTCGCGGTCAAGTTCTTTTAACTCATCATGCACAGTTGGTAGATAGGCAGCAATAGCTTCTTCATTCACTTTTACATCATGCACATTTTTTACAAGATTGATGAGTTGCTTTTCGCAAACTTCAATACCTGTAGGCAACACGCCTTGGGTAAAAGTCTTTTTAATCTTGCGTTCAATATCGCGGATTTTACCCACCTCACGGGTAGTAATAATAGCAATTGAAATCCCTTTTTTACCGGCACGGGCTGTTCTTCCGCTGCGGTGAGTGTAGTACTCAATTTCATCAGGGAGGTTGTAGTTAATTACGTGGGTAACATCTGTTACATCAATACCACGGGCTGCCACATCAGTACAAACCAAAAGCTGCAAAGTGCGGCTACGGTAGCGCTTCATTACGTGGTCACGTTGTGCCTGAGAGAGGTCACCATGCAAGGCATCGGCATTGTATCCATCCTTGATTAAAGAGTCAGAAATATCCTGAGTTTCTATCTTGGTACGGCAGAAAACAATCCCGAAAATATCTGGGCTTGCATCCACCACTCTTTTGAGGGCTGCATATCTATCACCGGAATTTACGGTGTAATAAACGTGGTCAATATTGTCATTGCCTTGGTTACGATTTCCTATTTGCACTTCCTTAGGCTCATGCATATAAGTCTTCGCAATTTTCTGAATTTCATTAGGCATGGTAGCAGAAAAAAGCCATGTGTTTTTGGTAGATGGAGTCTCAGAAAGTATGAGGTCAATATCCTCTTTAAAACCCATGTTAAGCATCTCATCTGCTTCATCCAATACCAG
>JAPLCZ010000254.1 GCA_026391915.1 Bacteroidota bacterium
TGGCAACACGTCTGGTTTTGGTCCAGAAGAGTCCAGGTTCGAAACCTGGTCGGACAACTAAAGCCCCGCTAAATAAATCTTGCGGGGCTTTTAATTTTTATTAATGAATTGGTAGATTATTCATAGTTTTGCGGGAACTAAAAAGATATTTAGATGCGTCTAAAAGTTAATAAAAACCCTCTCACTTTACTCTCAGTACTATTTTCCCCTTTATTTCTCCTTGCAGGGGGTGAAATAAAAGACTCCACCAAACCATGGAGTTTCCATTTTCAGCAAACAATAGTGGGGCAATATCACCCAAAATTTAAAAGCCTTTATGAAGGCAATAACACCTTCACTTCTGCACCAGAAGAAGCCTACTCCCTCACCAGTACTTTATATATTGGTAGGAGATTATGGAAAGGTGCAGAATTTTATTTTAACCCCGAAATTGCAGGCGGCAAAGGACTCAGCAAAACCCTTGGCATTGGGGGTTTCCCTAATGGTGAAACCTTTAGAGTAGGTGACCCTGCACCAGCTTTATATGTAGCAAGATTATTCTTTACACAATATTTTGCTTTAGGTAATGAAGAAGAAAAATCAGACGATGAAGCAAATAGTTTACAAGGGAAACTACCAGCAAAAAGGCTTAGCATCACCCTTGGTAAAATTAGTATTGCGGATTATTTTGATGGCAATAAATATAGCCATGACCCCCGCACTCAATTCCTGAATTGGGGTTTAATGAGTGCTGGTGGTTGGGATTACCCCGCCAATACCCGTGGTTATACTTGGGCTGGGGTGGTTGAGTACATCACACCTAATCTCTCTGTTAGGGCATCAAGCAGTATGGTGGGTGAAGAGGCAAATGGGCCTTATATGGATATGCATTTTGGCAAAGCAAATTCAACTACTTTGGAGGTAGAGAAACCCTATACATTTATGGGTAAAAATGGAAGGATAAGAGCCATTGGTTTCTATACTTTGGCGCATATGGGCAACTATACAAAAGCCCTCTCAGATTCTATACCTGACATCACTCGCAGCCGCCAGTACGGAAGGACTAAATACGGTGCAGTACTCAACATTGAACAAGACTTTTCTGAGGATGCAGGCGCTTTCTTCCGTGCCTCATGGAATGATGGTAAGAATGAAACATGGGCTTTTACTGAGATTGATAACTCCCTCTCTGCGGGCATCGTGATGCAAGGCACTCAATGGAAACGTAAAGATGATAAATTAGGTGTTGCTATTTTAATTGATGGGCTCTCCAAAGACCATAGAACCTACCTTGCCAGAGGTGGTTATGGGTTTATTATTGGTGATGGGAAACTTAATTATGCCAATGAGTTTATTGTAGAAGCGCAATACAATATTAACCTGCACAAAAACTTTTGGATTACCCCAGATTACCAATTTATCATGAACCCGGGATATAATAAAGATAGAGGCCCTGTGAATATTTTTGGACTCAGGGGGCATTGCGAGTTTTAATATTGAAAGACCCTAATAAATAAAGAGCCCCATAACAAAATTGTTACGGGGCTCTTTATTTACTCACAAATTGTATAACTACTCTGAAACTATTTTACAATTTGGGATTTTCTTCTTAATGTTTTCCGCCTCATTTCTAACCATTTCTGGAGGCATTGGAGGACCGGGCATTCCACCCTTTTTTATGTTTATTTCTCTTAAAGTTGGATTTTTAATTGTACGGGCTATCATTGGGAATGTTTCAGAATTCACTACTAATTTTTCTAGAGTTGTCATCTTATCAATTTCAACCTGTAAACTTTGTATCAGTTGTGGAGTACACTCTGAAATATCTAACATTTTTACAGTTCCTAAAATGGGAGATATTGTTGGAGGGAAGATGATAACAGAACGGTCAAAACTTAACCCATAAATATTTTTTAAATCTTTCATTTCACCCAATTCTGCACCTTGCATCATTCCTGTAATTGAGAAGCTAACTTTTTTCATTTTCTTGAATAATGAAATACCTTGTGCGCTATAAGGAACCGATAATTCTTCAAGAGCCTTAAAACTCTCAAGACTTTTAAACAACCCAGTACTTATTGAAGGGTCTGCCATATTTTGCTCATGAATAGTGAGTTTTTTCAATTTCAAAAAGCCATTCAACTGAGCATCTCTACCAGGATTAATACTTTTTATTTCAATTTCTTCAAGAAAGGTCTGGTTCTCCAGATTCTTTAAATCCTCTAAGGCTAATGAAACTCCAGGCATGGAAATTACCCTAATATCATGAAGCCCTTGAATGATTGGTGCCATCATATTAAAATCAATAGCGCCCTCCCCAACCAAATAAAGCTTTTTTATAGTCTGGCATTTACTCAGCGCCTCCGGCATTAAATTCCCTTCAAGTTTTAGTTTTAAAACCTCAAGTGTTTTAATATTAGGAATTTCTTTAGCCCCAGTTGATAAAGTTTTTAGCTTCGATAACTTCTCCAAAGTCTTTGGTAATTCTCCAAAACTATTAAGAACATCAAGCTCTTCAAGATTGCTCAATTTGCCAATCTCCTCACTTATCATATTGATTGGATTGTCATTAAGATTCAAAGTTCTTAATTTAGTAAGCTTACTTATTTCAGGTGATATATTTCCTAAATTCAGACCTGTTAACGACAAAGATGTTAGGTTGGTTAGAGTATATATAAACCCTGGAATTTCTGAAGTTTTACCTCCAGGCCTTCTACCTCTTGGTCCATTTGGTTTTTTCTTTGTTTGCGGTTCATCAGGAGGTGTCAATACATTCATTGGCACATTTGGTCTGTAGGGTTTGTCCTCATCCATTGTGAAAGGTCCCTTTACGGTCAACTCTTGTAAATTTTTAAAATTCTTAACATCATCTGGAACTCTATCTCCTCCTTCAATTCTTAGCTTTAAAACTTTATCAGGAGTTTTGTTTGCTAAAACCATATCAGTATAAACCCCGTCTTCAATTCCAACGTTTTTAGGAGGGGTATTTACAACAGGCTTCTTAGTAGTTTGAGTTGTTGTTTTTGGTGGAGACTTTACCGTTTGTTTATTCTGAGCATCCAAACTGGAAACTGAAAAAATTTCGACAAACAGTAATGTGGAAAGTGTAATAGTTTTTATCATTCTTTTAAGATTTTGTTTTTTAATTAAGGGTGCAAAGTAAAGTAAATTTCGGGATTGAGATTGTATGTTAAAGGAGTTATATATTTGTGACCTTATTCAACCATAAAATGGAAATTTACAAAACCCATACCGTCTTCGCTAATAGAATTAAACTCATTCCTGGTGTTAATTCTTTTGTTAAAGAATTGCTTTTAGTAGTTGCAGGAAGTTTACTAATAGCAGTTTGCGCAAGACTTACCCTTTACCTCCCATTTAGCCCCGTACCCATTACTGCACAAACATTTGCAGTCCTAGTAATTGGGATGAGCTATGGCAGGATAAGAGCTGCAATAACTTTAATTGCCTACCTTGCCGAAGGTGCTTCTGGCTTGCCTGTTTTTGCAGGGAGCCATTTTGGAATTGCTTATTTATTTGGGCCAACTGGGGGTTATCTTTTAGGTTTTGTAATAGCCGCATATGTACTTGGTGCTTTTGCTGAAAAGAAATTTGATAGGCACTTTTCTCTTTCATTTATAGCAATGGTTGTAGGCATTGCCATAATATTTTTCTTCGGTTTGGGATGGATGATAACACTCATGAACATAAGTTTACGCCAAGCATTTATAACTGGTTTGTTACCTTTTATTCCAAGTGCAGTGGTTTCTATTTTTTCTGCTTCTGTTGTGTTGCCCCTTGCCTGGAGGTTTATCCGAAAATAAGTTTTAAGTAATAATTTTTTTAGTGCCTTATGATAAGTTTCTGATGTAAAACACAGAAATTTGCCTCATATTTCAATTTGATTTTAAAATGCTTAACCTGATATTATTTGGCCCTCCCGGTGCCGGCAAGGGCACACAGTCCGAAAACCTGATTCGTAAATTCAATTTGGTGCATCTATCCACAGGAGACCTTTTGCGTTCTGAAATTAAGAACGGAACTGCCCTTGGGTTAGAAGCCAAACGATATATGGATGAAGGTGTTTTAGTGCCTGATGCCGTGGTGATAAGCATGATAGAAAACAAATACAATCAGAATGCTGAGGCTGGGGGTTTTATTTTTGATGGCTTCCCACGCACTGTGGCACAGGCAGAGGCATTGGATGCTATGCTTGGTAAACATGCAAAACCAATTACTTGTATGATTGCTTTGGAGGTGCCCAATGATGAACTCCTTCGCAGGACTTTGGAGAGACAAAAAATTGCTGGCAGGGCAGATGATAACGAAGAAACATTCCGCAAAAGAATGGTTGAGTATGAAAGCAAAACACGACCTGTAGCAGAATATTATTCTGCACAAGAAAAATTTAAATCTGTGCAAGGTGTTGGCGAGATTGATGAAATATTTGCTGGCATTTGCACTGCCATTGATGCTCTCAAATTTAAAGTCTAAATTTACACTCTCAATTCTTAAAAAATCTATGGGGAAGCAATTCCCCTGACTGATTATTATCTTATAAAAAATGGCAGAAAATAATTTTATTGATTACGTAAAAATTTGCTGCCGCAGTGGTGCAGGAGGTAAAGGGCTTACCCACTTCCATAGAGATAAACTCACTGCTAAAGGTGGCCCTGATGGTGGTGATGGTGGAAGAGGCGGCCACATTATTTTGCGGGGTGATAAACAACAATGGACACTACTCCACCTAAAATACCGCAAGCATATTATTGCGGGGGATGGTGTAAATGGAGGCAGTAGTAATAAGTCAGGCGCTTATGGTCTGGATGACTATTTACCTGTGCCCCTTGGCACTGTAGCCCGCGATGCCGAAACAGGCAAAATTCTTTTTGAAATTACTAAAGAAGGCGAAGAAAAAATACTGACACCCGGGGGGAGAGGAGGCTTAGGCAATCAGCATTTTAAAAGTGCTGCAAGGCAAAATCCACAACACTCACAACCCGGAGAGCCGGGCTTGGAGCAGTGGGTAGTGCTTGAACTAAAAGTGCTGGCTGATGTTGGTTTGGTGGGCTTCCCCAATGCGGGGAAATCCACATTGCTATCTGTAATTTCTGAGGCAAAACCTAAAATTGCAGATTACGCTTTTACTACCCTTGTACCCAATTTGGGTGTTGTGGCTTACCGTGATTTCAAATCATTTATTATGGCTGATATCCCCGGCATTATTGAAGGGGCTCATGAGGGGCGTGGGCTAGGTTTGCGCTTCCTCAGGCATATTGAGAGAAACTCCATTTTGCTGTTCCTGATCCCTGCAGATGCTGATGATATTGCCAAAGAATACGCAATCCTATTAAATGAGATAGAACAATTTAATCCGCAACTTGCACTAAAACAAAGGATACTTGCCATCAGCAAATCTGATTTGATTGATGCAGAAATTAAAGCAGATGTGCTCAAAAAACTACCAGATATCCCTTGTGTTTTTATCTCTTCCCTCACTGGGTTAGGTATACAAGAAATGAAAGACCTGCTTTGGGAAACCATGAACAGGCAATAGAAAAATAGAAAGTTCTATTTGATAACTTTATAATAAAAAAAGCCTCCAAAATTTGGAGGCTTTTTTTTGTGATCCCGCTGGGGTTCGAACCCAGGACCCCTACATTAAAAGTGTAATGCTCTACCAGCTGAGCTACGGAATCCTAAAAAGTGAGTGCAAAGGTAGGTTTAATCTCTAAATCCACAACCACCCCGCCGCGAAATATTTATGAGGGCTAATAACTGCCCAAAGAATAGGGGGTAAAGGGTAGGTTTTCATCAAATAATTTTCGGTAGGTAATATGTTCTTTGCAAACTTTTGCCCCTATACCTAGCATAAAAGATTGCATCTTAGGATTGAATCCTCCCACCCAGGAAATCTCTGCAGATTGGTATTGTGGTTTTTTTAAAACCTCTTTATAAAAACTATAAACCAAGGCAGCATCCAACCCCAGATTTTGATAATCGGGGTGGATACCAAACACCAAAACTTTGAGCTTGGTCATGGGTTTGGTGAGTTGGTAATAAAGGAATTTTAACTTACCAATGAGGTTAAGTTTGCCATTGACATATTTAAAAATCTGATTCACATCCGGCATCATAACAATAAAACCAGCAGGTTGGTCTTCTACATAAGCAAACCAAATAAACTCTGGAATCAGGACTGGCTTTAGCTGTTCAAACTCCTTACTTATTTCTGCTTGGGTTACAGGTTTAAAACCTTCAAACTTCCGCCATGCAGCGTTGTAGATGGTGGTGAAATCATCAATGTGTTTCCCAAAGCTATAGAGGCTGAAGTATTGAAAACTATAAGCAGGTTTTTGGATGATGCGTTGCGCAATTTTCCCCAACCTCTCTAGGTTAATGGTGTTGCGGCTAATCTCAAAGCTATGCTGCCTGAAGTATTCTCTAAATCCATATGCCTCAAAGAGACTTTGGTAGTAATGAGGTTGATAATTCTCAAGATAAGATGGCGCTGAATCCGCATTAATTCTCAATCCCCAAAACTTATCTCTCTCCCCAAAATTGATAGGTCCTTCCATGGCTTTTATACCTTTAGATTCCAACCAATCTTTCGCTGTATCAAACAATAAAAAAGCTGCTTCCTGATTATTTGTGCACTCAAAAAAGCCCATTCTGCCCACAGGATATTCAGCGTTGTCGGAGGGGGCGAAAGAATAATATGCAGCAACTCTCCCAATCAATTTTCCACTCTCATTTTTCAACAACCAGCGCCTTGCTTCGCCTGTTTCCATAAAAGGATTTTGGTTGCTGAAAACATTCTCAACATCTTTGGTAAGGTGCGGGATATAGTTTTTATCACCCTTATAAATGATAGCTGGTAGTTGATGAAATTCATCAACCAAAGCGGCGGTATTAACCTCAATTGTTTTCATGGATTCTGCACAAATTTGAGAAACATTATGATAACACAATGCTATTGCTGAATTTTGACCTCGAATTTTTTCAAGATTTTGAACTCGATTCACTCCAAAACCGTCATCATTACAGGTGCCTCTTCCGGCATTGGGAGGGCGTGTGCTTTGGTTTTTGCCACAGAACAACCCAACTTAGTGCTTGCTGCAAGGGATACAAAAAAACTTAAAGAGGTTGCAGAACTCTGCCGCCAAAAAGGCGCAAAAGTTTTAATTGTAGCCACTGATGTTGCCAAAGAAGACGATTGCAAAAACCTGATTATGGAAACCATCCATAAGTTTGGGACTATTGATATCCTCATTAATAATGCTGGCCTAAGCATGCGCGCTTTGTTTGCCGAAACAGATTTATCCGTACTTAAAAAACTGATGGATGTAAATTTTTGGGGGACGGTTTATTGTACCAAATATGCCTTGCCTGAACTGCTGAAAAACCATGGCTCTGTGGTGGGGGTTTCTTCCATTGCGGGCTATAAAGGGCTGCCGGGGAGGGCTGGCTACAGCGCCTCAAAATTTGCCATGAATGGCTTTTTGGAAACCCTGAGGATTGAAAACATAAAGAAAAACCTCCATGTGCTTATCTGCGCACCCGGGTTTACTGCCTCCAATATCCGCAATACAGCACTCACAAAAACGGGTGTGGCGCAGTCAGAATCTCCCCTTGATGAAAATAAACTTATGCCGCCGGAAGAAGTAGCGAAGGCTATTTTGGCTGGCATTAAATCCCGCAAAAAAGTGATTATCCTAAGCACAATTGGCAAACTCACGGTGCTGCTAAATAAATTCTTCCCTTACTTTATGGATAAGATGGTTTATAACCGCATGGCACGGGAGGCGGATTCGCCGTTTAAGTAAGAAGAGTTATCGGTTTTCAGAAACTGTAGACATAAGTTATTTATTTGATTGATTGATTAGGTTGGGTTAAGAGAGAGGTGGTTTTTAGGCAGAGAGGGGTCGGTTGGGAGTAGAGAGATGCCGTTTGGATATTGAGAAAGGCAGGAACTGAGTTGAGAGAGACAGTTTAGACCTTGAGAGAGGCAGCTTGTGGGTTGAGAGAGGTAGGAATTGGACTGAGAGTGGCGAGGTAAGAGTTGAGAGTGATAGGTTAGGGGTTGAGAGAGGGGTGAGTGTTTGGTGTTTTAGAGAAGATAGGGTACTATCCCTCAAAGTGTGTAAGTAGAAAAAGTTATTCTAAATTTTTTTGAGCCCTTCATAGCTCAGAAAAAAATTTGGAAATAACTTTTTCGGTCTACTTAAATTACCAACAAAATAAACTTACACAATGAACAA
>JAPLCZ010000184.1 GCA_026391915.1 Bacteroidota bacterium
TGGCATACTCATCATAGGCAGTTATAAAGATGACTTTGAACTCAGGATTCGGGAATTTTTCCAACAATTGGAAGCCTGTTCCATCTCCTAAATGAATATCCAAAAACAATAAATCAGGTTTTAGTTCTGTGATTTTTTTTGCCGCCTCTTTCACGCTGGCACATACAGCCTCCACTTTTACATCAGCACAGTTTTTCTCCAACAGATAAAGCAAGCCTTCTGCGTTATGGATTTCATCTTCTACTATAATTGCTTTGAACATATTTATATATTATTTAATTATTGGCAACACCAACACCACCTCTGTCCCACTCAATCCGTCATCAGTTTCAGAGAGGTCTTTTAAACTTACTTCTGCTTTGGCGTTATATTTTTTTGAGATGGATTCTAAACGTTTTTTTACAGCAACAACCCCAAAGGATTTATGATTTTTCTTAGTAATTTTTGATTGCGAATTTTTAATCCATATACCATTATCTCGGATTAAAATTCTGAGAGAATTTTCTTCTAACTCAAAAGCTAAGCTCAATTTGGCACCTGCTTTCTTGATAAGGAATGCATGTTCTATGGCGTTCTCCAAAAAGGGTTGAATAACCATAGCAGGAATCCGCCAATGCGAGGAGTTTTCAGGCAGATTATTGGTAATAGAAATTTCCAAATCTGTATGCCTTAGTTTCTGCATATCAAGGTAAGAAGTCAGGAATTTTATTTCTTCTTCTACCTCTACTAATTGCTCCCCTGATTTTTCAAGAATATACCGTACTAGTTTCGCAAATTTTTGCAGATAGTTTATTGAGCCATCCTTATCATTTTTAAAAATTAAAGTCTGTATGGAACTTAAAGCATTGAAGATAAAATGTGGGTTCATCTGGCTACGCAAAGCAGCCATATTTGCTTCGGTAATTTGGTACTCAGCTTCAGTAAGTGAGAGCTTTGTTTGCAGCAATTTATTCTCTGTAATTTTTCGTTGATAAAGGAAAAGAAATATGGTGAGAATTATGGAGACAATCAGAAGAAGAATAAAAATTTTAAACCACCATTTTTGGTAAAAGGCAGGAGTTACTATAAAGCTGATATTCTTTGTTTCTGATATTGCTACACCTGTTTCTGCAAGGCAAGCCTTGAGTAAAATAGTATAATTCCCCGGGTTAAAATCACTGAGTATCCAATCACCGGAAGCGCCAAGATTCCGCCATTCATCATCCACTCCTTTTAGCATGGCTTTGTACTCAATTTTATCTCTGAAAATGGGATCAGGAAAACTCAAATAAAGATGCAATAATTTATCTTTATATCGCACTGAAATTTCATTGGTTTCATTGAGTGGATGATAGTGCATCTTGTCTTTTGCCAAATACCTATCAATGCGTGGGGAGATACTAGAATAGTTTTGCGAAACCTTAGTAGGGTCAAACAAATTAAAGCCATTAATTCCGCCAGCGGCTACCATGCCGTTTGCTAAAGAAATAATGGATTTACCGTAAGTAAATTCATTATCCTGCAACCCATCATGGATGGTAAAAAGTTCAGTTGAAAAATCACCTGAATTGATTTTATACAACCCACAGTTGCTGCCTGCCCAGAAATTCTTTTTTGCATCCATACAGAGTGAATAAATCACTTTGCCTGGCAGGATGGAATTATTATTCCCAGCCACAACAATAAACTTCTTTTGAGTCTCATCAAAACAAAATAATCCTTCTCCTTCTGTAGCCACAAGCCATCTGTTTTTATTTAATGCAAGCAGGGCATTTGTTTGTATAGAATTCAGATTTTTTGGTAACGGAATAAACTCAAATTTTTCTTCATAAATATTGAAAATATAAATTCCACCCAATGCTGCAATTAAAATTTTGTCGCCTGATTTTTTAATCTGAAAAAACACCTGATTGCTTGTGTCAGGTTTATAGTATTTTATTTTATTTGTTGAAGGAAGATAAAGAGATAAATCTCCATTGAGCCCACAAATCCATATAGAATCTTTGCCAGCATGTAGCCCCCAAAGCCGCAGGAAATTATTTTCCTTACCAATGTTTTTCGGCTGAATACTTTCTATTTTTTTTAAATTTAAATCAAGCTTTGCCAAACCATCACTGCCAATCAGCCAAAAATTTTCATCTGTTTTTTCAATGGAATTAACAGTGAAACTATTTTGCTTCCCCCGATTATTTTCCCATGGAATATTCAGAGAATTTATCTCACCACTCTCAAGATTAAAAACACTAAGTCCACTACTGCTGCCCAACAAAATTCTGTTGCCGCTAAGGGGCTGCATACTGCGGATGGTATTATCTTTTAATTGAAAACCTGCCGCATCATTTCTGGAGTAAT
>JAPLCZ010000129.1 GCA_026391915.1 Bacteroidota bacterium
TGCGGAGGATACTGAGTAGTTTACTATTAAAAAGCATGGGGCGAAATTAGGGGAATGATGGTAAAGAGCAATTATGGTTTCTTACCAACGTATCCAACAAAAGCTATTTTGTCCCCATCTTGGGTAACGGCAATTCTATAAAAATCAGGCATGGCAGACCCTGTAAAATCTTTCAGTAAAACCCAATCAGCATCTTTTCCTTCTTTAAATTTATAGAGTTTATTTTGGCTGCCCATCAGCAAAGTGCCATCTGGCAACCATGCATAATCCTCTGATTTTGGCAGGCATTTAATCACAGGTTTTTCTCTGCTATAAATTTTAATGAGCCAATTTAAACTATCCGTTTTATCAACATAACTAAATGTTTTTTTGTGGGATAAAGGCTGTAAACATCTGCCAAATTTTCCTTTAATAATTTGAGTTTCCCCAGTGGTGGCATCTGCTATTTTTAGGCTATCCCCCAATATCCAAAGGGCCAATTTGTTTTTTGCATACCAGCAGTGGTAGCCTATTCTTTTTACATTTGGAATAATAGGGTAGGGGAGGCCGCCTTTAAAACAAAACCCCCATAGCCTTTGGGTAGAATCTTTCTCCACCCGCACCGTAGAAAAACATTTTGTGGAGGGGATAATAGTTGGTGAATATTCGTCCTCTGTAGTGGCGGTAATTCTCTTATGAGTTTTGTGTTTGATGTTATAGGAATAGATATCAGCTTGCCGCAAAGTATCTCCTTTTTTGCGGATAGAATCCCTAATAGAAACATATAATAATCCTTTGCCATTATGGGTAAAATAGGGTTGGTTATCATACCCAATCCTGTTGGTGATATTGACAGGTTCATCAATGATTATTTGCAATTTTGAGAGGCTGATATGGGCAATAAAAATATCTGTAGAGGGCAAGCCAGATTGCGCCCAAACATTGCAGGTGGAAATTATAAGAAAGGAAAACAGAACAAATTTTTTCATGGATTGAGGAATAGAATTGCGAAGGTAATAGCTACATTTTTATGGCTTTCCAATTTCCAATTAGTAATTTAAAATTTCCTGATTCTCCTCCCTTATTTTTGTGGCATTATTTTACACAGCTATCCGCAAATCAACTCAATAAAATTATGTTAAAACGCGCTACAATTTACACCCTCCTCATTACTCTTTTAATGGGATGCGCTACTGCTACTATTCAATTTCAAACTATGAAACCCGCAGATGTCAGCCTCCCCGCTTCTATGAAAACTATTGTGATTCTGAACAGATATCGCCCTACAAAACAAAACATGCTGGGGAATATTATTGAGGGATTGCTAACTGGAGAAAAACCGTTGCAGGATAGGCAAGGTGCAGAGAATGCCATCACAGGATTAACAAATTTTATTACCCAAAGCCCACGGTACAAAATGGTACGTGCAAGTGAAGAACTTTTTGGTACAGGTAGCTCATGGTTTCCTGAGCCATTGCCGCAAGACCAAATCACAGCTTTGTGCAAAAAATACAATGCTGATGGCCTGATAATATTAGAGGCTTTTGACCATGATAAAATCACTGTTACCAACATTGAAGAAAGAAGCAGGACTGAAAACGGGCAATTGATAAAATACAATGTTTATATAAGCAATAGCCGTATAAATGCCACTGCAGGTTGGCGTGTGTATGAGGCAAAAACTGCCGCCCTAATTGATGAATACCGCATGCCTGATTCTTACGCTTGGACTTACGAAGCCAAGACCAAAGAACTCTCCCTCGCTGGCTTACCTGATGAGTATATTATGATACGCCATGTTGGGTATTCTGCAGGGCAATTATATGCAGGGCGGGTATCACCCCAGTGGCAAACCCAAAGCAGGCAGTACTACAAAAAAGGGAATGATGCCTTAGTAAATGCAAAATATAAAGTGCGTGCCGGTGAGTGGGAAAATGCCATTGCTATTTGGGAAAAACAACTACATGACCCCAAGGCAAAAGTGCGTGGCAGAGCATGCTATAATATTGCTGTGGCGTATGAGCAATTGAACAATATGCCTATGGCTTTGCAATGGGCTCAAAGAGCATTAAGTACTTATCATTTCAATCCAGCGGAAGACTTAATCCATACCCTAGAAAACAGAATGCAACAAGACACAAAACTCCGCCAACAACTCAATAACAAAATGGTGGATAGCTTGCAGAATGTGAGGTAGGGGATTTGGAGATTTGAAAATATTACTTGAAGGTATCACCTTAAATTTCAACTCCCTTTATTAGCATACTGGCTTTAATAGACCCATCTTTTAGGTGCAAGAATTTTTTCCTCTCATCATCCCTTATAAAATTATCAAAGTCATGTTCAGTATCAAATTCTAGCAGATGGATTTCATAAGGCATAGCAATACTGCCTTCAATTATTTGGTATTTGGTAGGGCGATATCTTAATAAAAGCCTCCCATTATATTTTGGGATGATAGGGATGGCAATATCCTCAAACTGATGGAAAACCTCTTCTTTCCCTTCTTGAAGATAAATGAGTTGGGTGATGTAAATCATATTTTGTAACTCTTTTTATCCGCCAGCCTCCTCATCATATTCCGGCATATCTGGTGGCATGAGGTATAATAAAAAGCTGAATCCTGTTATACAAATAGATACTATAGGATAGCTAAAGGAAAAAGCAATTGCTGTTAAAGAGGTTACCAAACCACCTGATAATTTCAGAATTTGCTTTCTTATAAAAGCATTGGATAATTTCGGGTCAATCAACTTTTTTTTATGGAAGGCATATAAAAACATTATTCCTACCATGGGCACAGGGAAAAAGAGACCTATACAGTAAGTAGTTACTGCTGCATTCATGTATTCTTTTTCCATAACATACTCACCCAAAATTGCCGTTGAGAAAGGCATAAAGGCAATGGTCATCAGGAAGATTACATTGATAAGATTAAAAACGTGGTCTGTTTTTTTAATCACATAATTAAACAGATGATGATGGTTACTCCAGTATATCCCAATAAAAATAAATCCTAAGGCGTAGGATAAAAAGCTTGGCCACAAATGAAAGAGATATTGATAAAGCCCACCTGCTTTATGCAAATCCTCATGGTTGGGGATTTTAATCTCTAAAACTAATAGGGTGATAGCAATGGCAAATACGCCATCACTAAACATCTCTAACCTGTCTTTATTCATCAGGGGGTTTTTCTTCTTGATTTTATCCATGGAGATTTTTTTGTTTAAGTTTGGAACTTAAAGCTGCGAAATTAAGTAAGGAGTAAATAGCATGATAAAAATGTATCTCAGTCCACTTTTAAGGTTCAAACAAATAATACTTTAAAAATAAATTATCCGTTACTGAAATTGTCTTTATCTTTACCGCCCCAAAGTTGTTCTTTTATTCTTGTTGTCCAAAATTTCATAACTGCAATTGATAACTTTAAGTTCTCATTTACCTAACAAAAAGGATTTCTTAAAGCTATTAATTTGTTCTTAATTTCTTTAACTAAATAAACAAAGAATTGTTATGAAGACGCTTAAAACAATCGCAAGGTTTGGCGACCTCTTCATACTATTAGCTCCCGTAATTATTGGGCTTGGCGTAGTAGTATTTGTGGTTTCTAAACTTCTTTGAAACACCAGGCGGGAGACATCCCGCCTTTTTTTATGCCCTTAATTCTGCATTTAGCAATATCTTATTGCATCTTTGCGTGAGCAATCCACAATGGCAGCACGCATTAAATTTATCTTATTAGGTTTTGTATTCTTTATTGCAATAGTTGCAGTGATGTTTGCCTGCAATAAAACTGAAGACCCGCCAACCCCTAACATGAATTACGATTACTACCCTATCAGGCTTGGTGAGGAAAGAATCTATCAGGTGGACTCTATTAATTATAATTACTCAACCAATAGATTTGATTCATTAACCTATGAAATACGTGAGGTTACGGATTCTCCTTTTACAGAACTGAATGGTGACAAAGCATTTAAGGTGGTAAGATATTACCGCCGCAAACCCAGCGACCCTTGGGAATATCTGCGCACCAATACTACTAAAAGGCTTAAGTTTAGGGCAGAGAAAATGGAAGAAAATACCCGCTACATCAAACTCATTTTCCCTATCCGCAAAGCAACAAAATCATGGAACGGGAATTTATTTAATGATACTGACCGCTATGGAATTTACAACTACTATTATCAGGAGATAGGTGTGCCTGCCAACATCTTAGGCAAACAATATGACTCCACTTGCTTGGTGCATATTATTGATTATGCGGATGGTATTTCAAAGCATATTGAGGAAGAACGCTACGCCAAAGGAGTGGGTTTAATTTATAAATATCACCTTGATACCTCGCACAGTAATCAAACCAAACCTTTCCCTGACCAAGGGAATTATGCCAACTACAAAATTTATTTAAAGTCGTACAAATAACCCCTGCCCAATTGCCATTAAAATTACCTTATCGCCTCAATTGTATTTTCTTTTTTGGGGTGATTGCTTTTCTCTTTTCCTCAACCAATTCTCAGGCGCAGATTCATAATTATTTTGTGGAGTTTAAGGATAAAGACACCCTTAAATTCTCCATTAATAAACCTGAAAATTTTCTTACCAAAAGGGCAATCACTCGCCGCCATAAACAGGGGATTGCCATTGATTACAACGACCTCCCCATTAACCATACTTACATAAATGCCATCAACCAAACAGGTATTAAAGTGTTGTTTGCCAGCAAATGGTTTAATGCTGCTGTGGTGGAGGTAAGTGATAGTTCCCTCACTTATAAATTAGATTCTTTCCCCTTCCTCAAAACCAAAAAACGCCTGCGCAAACGTGGCAAGATGAAAGTAAAATCCATCTCCACAGAAAATAAAAATGTGTGGGATAGCTACCTTTCATCCAGATATGGCGAAGGCTTCCCACAAATACATTTACACAACGGTGAGGCATTAAATGAGATGGGCTACCGAGGCGAAGGAATGCTGATTGCCGTTGCTGATGCTGGCTTTTATAACATAAAAGAGCAGTCTGCTTTTAAAGATGTTTGGCAACAAAGCCGTGTAATTGATAGCCACGATTTTGTGGGTGGCAGAAAAGGAATTTATAATGGCGCCACCCACGGCATGTTAGTGATGAGTGTGATGGCAGCCAACATACCCGGCAAGCTGATTGGCACCGCCCCCGCCGCATCTTATATTTTATTAAGAACAGAAAGCGACACCTCCGAATCTTTGGTAGAGGAAGACGCATGGGTTGCCGCTGTAGAATATGCTGATAGCCTTGGCGCAGATGTAATAAGCACCTCCCTTGGCTACACCAATTTTGACGATTCATTATTAAGCCATACATACGCAGACATGAATGGCAAAACCAGCAGAGCAAGTATTGCTGCTACCATTGCCTCGCAAAAAGGAATGCTCCTTTTGAACAGCGCCGGCAATGAAGGCAATAAACCCTGGCACTACATAGGCGCACCCGCAGATGCTGATGGAATACTTACTGTTGGCTCAGTAGATACCAGTGGATTAATCTCCTCTTTCAGCTCCCACGGACCTACTGCAGATGGGCGTGTGAAACCCGATATCTGTGGCATGGGCAGGCGAACCGTATGCGCAGGATTGCGGGATGGAGAGATAAGTTATGCCAGCGGCACCTCCCTCTCATGCCCCATATTGGCGGGGCTAACCACTTGCCTTTGGCAGGCATTTCCTGATAGAAGCAACAAAGAAATTATGGATGTAATCCGCCAAAGCAGCAACCATTATTTTTCTCCTGATGACTCTTACGGCTATGGCATCCCAGATTTCCTTTTGGCTTTTCAGATGCTGAAATACAGAACCCAGATGGATGATAACACCCACCTTTTTAGTGTGTACCCCAACCCCTTTGGGCATAGCTTTACGCTGAGCCTTTATGAGGTAAATGCGGCATCCATACATATTAATTTAACGGATGTGCTGGGCAGGACTGTATTTGAAAAAAGCATCAACAATGCCCACAAAAATTATTTGGGTAGATACCAGATTGATGTGCCGGATAGCATCCCCAACGGGCTATATATTGCCACCGTAAAAACTGAAACCAAAGTGTATTCGGTGAAATTGGTGAAGGATGTGAGGTAGGGGGGGAGTAGTTTTCAGTTTTCAGTTATCGGTTTTCAGTTTCAGAAAAAGTAACAATCGCCGTCACTCAGGAGGAGTCTTGTTGGAGATAGAACGAGATGACTACCTCAAAAAAGTTTATTCCCTACAGTCATAAGATAAATTTTCTTACTGAATGACAGAAGGTCTTATTTTTATTCAAAACCTCAGAACCTGCGAGGTTTTAGTTTTTTCTGACAACTGATTACTGAAAACTGACAACTATTTTTACCGCACCACCAACTTACTCACCACCCTCATCTCTTCATTGATTACTGAGATAAAATACATCCCTTTTGGCAATGCAGAAACATCAATTTCTTTAATGAGTTTGCCTTCTGCATTTGGGGTTTGAGTTAGTAGCATTAATTGTCTGCCTAAAATATCAATAATAGTAATAGTGGTATTGGTTTGAGGGAGGTTGCTAACTTCTAAAGTTGTTGAGGTGGTGGTTGGGTTAGGGTAAAGATGGATATTATTATTACCTGATAAAACACTTTCTTCAATGCCTGTGTTTAAGAATAATGTGCTTACAGTATTAGTAACCACCGCAGCATTATAATCAAAATAGATGTGGGCGGTGTTGTTGATTTTTGTACCGTTACTGATATTGTATGGCGTAATCTGATACTTAAAAAGCCCATGACTTTTAGGCTCATTAGCGTGGCTATCCGGTAAGTTTATATTGCTGAAAGTAACCACCAATTCTTTGTTTACTATTTTGTATTTGCAAGGGTGAGAAGTGGTAATCATACTAAAACTTTCAGGGTTGAGGCTGGCATCTAACTTATCTTTTACAATTACATCATAGGCTACATCATTACCTGTGTTCTGAAAACGGACTGTATAGGTAAGAGGCTTTTTGTTACTAACACTTCTTGATAAATCGGAAACTTCTTTGTCGTTGGGGTCTTTAGAATAAGTTATTACCTTTTTAATAGTGTCAGAATTGTCATCTACATTCGTGTCACCTTCAGTTGGTGAAATTGAACAGGCAAAAATTCCGTTGTCGCCAATTTTAGCGGATGAATCTACAAATAAATAAAGGTAGAATTTTTTTGATTCCTGCGGCTTTAATTTTCCAAGATTTACTTCAAGAATGCTGTCGCCATTTTTAGTGTTTGCTATGGAAGCAGAATATATTTTGAGGTTTTTAATACTCTTAATTTTTATTGAGGCCGTTGTGCTGAAATAATAAGAGTTATTTTTAGCGGTAATTAGGTTAGAAGATTTAGACCATTTTCTTATAGAACTACTTGTTGAGGTACCGTAAATACTTAAATCTTTTAGGGTAGAATCAGGAACTAAACTGAAATTATTATTTTGAATATGGGTAACAGAATCTTTAATACTAATGGATATTGATGAAGGATTTGCTTTCCTAATTCCAAGAATTTGAGGTGGTGTTAAGCTGTATTTTCCAGTGTCAATAAATTCATCATAGTTTCCGCTATCATCTGTAAATAAATAATCTTTATCCCCATTTGCAGTAGTAGTAATTTTTATTGGTTTGTGCATTAAAGGATAATCAACAGAATCCATCAACCCATTGTCATTAAAGTCAATAAACAACTTACCTGATATACTGGAAATTTCCCTCAATGTTTCAATTTCATCAGCTCCAATATTAGGAGAAAATTTGTTTCTTAATTGCCCATCAATATCAGTGGTAACAACTGAAATTGGAGCTCCCTTTTGGAGCTTAATATTATTTGGGTTTTGATTTAAATGCAAATCTGTACTTGAGATAAATCTTGCTTTATTGGAAACGGAATTTATATCCATTGATGCACCAAACTTATATGCTGCTAATGAAGCATAATCATTCGAATTCCACCTGACAAGATACTTACCTAATGTATAAAGATTATTATAGTTGGTTTGTGTAATCCCGTTTTGATTGCCAAGAGCAAATCCTGAATCACTTATGCAATTATTGTTTTTAAAATAAGTGTTAACTGTTGCACCAAACGCATTTGAGAAGTATGCTGCCCAACTTGATGTTGCAGTTGCGGAATAAAATGTATTGAAATATACATGAAGATTATTGGACTGGGAGGACTGAAAAGTTATCCCAATTTTTGAAGTAATCATGTTATTAAAAACTAAAATAGAATCCTTTTTAAAAGTGCAGTAGTTTAGGTGCAATCCTGTTCCGTATGAATATATCACATTATTAGTAATTTGGGTTTTACCACAGACTTGGTACAACAGAATTGCAGTGTTTGAGCCAGAATTAAAAGTAACTTTATTGCCTGAAAATTTGAATCCAACTAAATAATTAAAACTGCAGGCATTAAATTTTGCACTGTCAAAAGTGTTATTGATAAAAGCAATATTGGAATCAAGGATGGTTGTATCTTTTTGTAGCCATAAAATATTGTATTGACCATTACGTAGAATACTATTCTTGAAACTAATATTTTTATTAATTGGCAACCCTGCAATAGAACGAATGACTTCTGTATTGGTTGATGTTTTAGTTTTTATCCCCAAAAATTTACACCCATTAAATGAGATATTGTTACTTCCAAATATCTGTATCACCCTTCCTTCTTTTGAGTTCACAGAATCGGAACGCATAAAAGTGAGGGTGTTAAAATTAAAATATTTGCAGCGGTTAAGAAAAAGAGTATAGTTACTTGTGCCACCAAAACTTTTAAAATCAACTACCGCTTTGGTGCTATCATTTGAGGCACTTTGAAAGGTAATATTATTAGTAGCAGAGGCTCCATTAATATCTATAATTTCTACCTGCTCACTATACTTCCCATCTGCCACATTAAATACCACAGCCCCATTTACTCCGCTATCTTTCAGGAGTTGTACGGCATCATTAAAGGTTTTTACATTTCTGCTACCACTACCATTTGGGTTAATGGTGTAAGTGCCTGAGAGGGGTGCTGCCTGTAGCTGAATACTTAAATTCAAAAGCAGAAAAAGAACAAAAGAAATCTTGAAAATTGGTTTGTAGAATGTTTTCATAATCATTAAGGTTAAGAGGTTTAAAGAACAAAGATAATGTGAAAATTTAAAATTGATTCTTCTTTCTTAGCTTTCCAAAAGTTTTAAACTTTTGGAAAGCTAACCCATAACGGGCTATACATTGCCACCTTAAAAACTGAAACCAAAGTATATTCAGTGAAGTTGATGAAGGATGTGAGGTAGGGGTAATTTGAAAATTTGAAAATGTGGCAATTTGAAAATGAAAAGCTTCACTCCGCATGTCATTGCGAAGGATTTTGCGCAAAGGGTTTTGTGCGAGGGATAATCCTGCGGCAATCTGCTGCCTAAACAAGAGATGGCTTCGTTCCTCGCCATGACAGCAACCTTCACCCACATTTTCAAATTTTCAAATCAGCACATTTTCAAATTGGATTACCGCACCACCAACTTACTCACCACCCTCATCTCTTCATTGATTACTGAGATAAAATACATCCCTTTTGGCAATGCAGAAACATCAATTTCTTTAAT